>CAYWBA010000013.1:0-18770 GCA_964455955.1 uncultured Planctomycetota bacterium
ACTGGACCTGCGCGATGCCCTCTTCGAAGCAAAGAAGCACAGGCGTATCTACTACGTCACTGACAGCCACTGGAATGACGAAGGTGCTTTCGTCGCATACCGGGAGATAATGTCGAGGCTGTCAAAGTGGTTCCCTGACGTCAGGCCTCTGCCCCACACGGATTTCATCCAGCACCAGGTCGTGCAGCGCGGAGGAGATTTGGCCGTGCTGCTTGGCCAGGAGCGCCGGCTCAAAGAAAACAACCTGATTCTCGAACCGAAGAAACCCCGCCTCGCAAAACGCGTGGACGCAGGTAAATTCCTTACGGAACACCAGAAAAAGAAAGGAAAGCTCAGGAAACCCATAGTAATGAAATGCGAGAACGGCCAGATTCCTCGCGCCGTGATGTTCAGAGACTCATTGGCTGTGGCGCTGATTCCATTCCTGTCCGAGCACTTTGGGAGGATAGTTTATCTTTGGCAGCATGACTTTGACCCCGAGATTATCGAGCACGAGCGGCCGAATGTGGCCATCTGCGAGGTCGGGGAACGCGGGCTTGTCAAGGACCGGTTCCTGAAAGAACAGGTAGAGCAGACAGAACAGATTAAGTGAAGCCGGACAAACCTGCCGGCCCGAGCAAGTGCATCTCGATTCACCTGCCAGGCTGGCTCGAAAACTGCCTGGCACGAAAGGCTTGACATGGGAGGTTTTTTATAGAGAATCCCTGTTAATTTAGAACACCGTCATTATTGCTGCAGCGAAGGGCGAATATGGTATTCAGCTCGCCGATATTTCTTTTCCTGTTTTTGCCTTTCATACTTGTGCTGCACCTTGTACTGGTCCGCAGGGAACTGAGGAACCCGCTGCTCCTTGTCGCCAGCCTGCTTTTCTACGCCTGGGGCGAGACGTGGTTCGTGCTGGTGATGCTTGCCTCAATTACGGCGAACTACTTCTTCGGCCTCTGGGTGGACCGGGCGCGGGGCAAGGTCTCCGCCAAGTGGGCCGTGGCGTGCGCGGTAATAGTCAACCTGGGCCTTCTGTGCACGTTCAAGTACGCGAACTTCTTCATAGACAACCTGAACGAGCTGGTCTCAGTCTTCCATATCCCTGCGGTAAAGCTCAGCAGCATCCACGTGCCAATCGGGATTTCATTCTTTACGTTCCAGGCGATGTCCTACGTGATAGATGTCTATCGTAATGAGGCCCAGGCGCAGAGAAACCCGATTAACGTCGCACTCTACATTTCTTGCTTTCCGCAGTTGGTAGCAGGGCCAATCGTGCGCTACCGCGACATTGCTACGCAACTGATAAAACGGACAATCAGCCGCAGGAGCTTCGCAACAGGTATAAGGCGGTTCATCATCGGGCTGGGTAAGAAAGTACTGATAGCCAACGTGGTTGCCATACCCGCGAACGAGATATTCAACATCCCGTCCGGGCAGCTCACGACCGGTCTCGCCTGGCTTGGTGGCATCTGCTTCACGCTGCAGGTATACTTCGATTTCTCCGGTTACTCGGACATGGCGATAGGTCTGGGCCGCATGCTCGGGTTCCGCTTCCTCGAAAACTTCAACTACCCCTACATAGCTCGCTCAATAAGGGGGTTCTGGAAGCGGTGGCACATATCGCTTACTACGTGGTTCCGGGACTACCTTTACATCCCGCTGGGTGGCAGCCGGAGGTCTATCCCGAGGGTGTACTTCAACCTTGTGACAGTGTTTTTCCTCTGCGGCCTCTGGCACGGTGCAAGGTGGAACTACGTAATCTGGGGGTTCAGCCACGGGTTGTTCATGATGATAGAAAAGACCCGGTTCGGCAAGTGGATAGAGTCGCGCTGGGCGCCGGTCGGGCACATTTACATGCTGTTCGTGTTTATTACAACCCTGTCGTTCTTCCGCGCGTCATCGGTGGCGCACGGAGGGGTGTACCTTGCTTCCATGCTCGGCTTCGCGCCAGGCGCGGGCGCGACCTACAGCGTGATGAAGTACCTTAACGCCGAGTTTGTGCTTGCCCTAATAGCAGGAGTGATTTTCTCGACGCCCTTAGTCCCGTGGCTCAGCTACCTTCGGGAAAAGTTTGTCGCCTCGCGCACAGGCAAAGTACCGGCGGCACTGGAGGGCATTTTCTCCTTCGGGAGTCTGGTCGCGTATGTGTTTGTGCTCGTCGCCTCGTCCGCCTGGGTTGCGGCTGGCACGTACAACCCGTTTATCTATGGTTTTGATTTTAAGTGAGTGTGGGGTGGTCCACAAGAGTGCATACAGGATTCGCAAGGCCACAGACGTTGTACTGATAGCGTTGTTTGGCCTGGTAATATGGCTTCCTGCTGCCGACTCAATCTTCAGACTCGATAAATCCCGGTCACTTGTTGAGAAACGCGAGCTTGCCGAGAAGCCCGTCTTCAGTTTGCGCTCAGAGGACATGCTCAAGTACCCCAGAAGGTACGAGGCGTACTTCAACGACCACTTTGGCTATCGCATCTGGCTGATACGCGTGCACCACCGAACGAAGTTCCAGCTGCTCGGCATGACGCCTTCTCCCAGCGTCATGATAGGAAAGGAAGGCTGGTACTTCTATGCACGCGAGCGGGTCGTAGAGTACTACAGGGCAACCATCCCATTCAGCGAAGAGCAGCTCGCCGAGTGGCAGCAAGTGCTCGAGGAGAGGCGTAACTGGCTCGCGGAGCGGGGGATACGGTTTCTGTTCGTCATCCCGCCCGGCAAGCACACCCTCTACGCGGAGTACTTGCCGGACTGGATGACCCGGGTGGGCAAGAAATCGCGCCTTGACCAGTTTCTGGAGCACATGCAAGCCAGCTCCGACGTCGAGATACTGGACCTGCGGGACGCTTTTTTCGAAGCCAAGAAGCGCGAGCGCATCTATCACCGCACCGACACCCACTGGAATGATGTTGGCGTCTTTGTCGCATGCCGGGAGATAATCTTGCGGCTGTCAAAATGGTTCCCCGCCGCCAAACCAAGCCCCGAGTCTGACTTCACCTGTAAGCGGGTCTTGGGGCCCGGACTGGACTTGGCGAGGATGCTCGGCCAGCAGAAGTCTATCAAGGAGGAAATGCTGGTCCTTGTGCCGAAGAAGCCGCGCCTTGCCCAGCGGGTTGACGCGGCAGACATCGCGGCAATGCAGCGCTGCAAGAAACGCGGAGAGACCATAGTGACAGAATGCGAGAACGGCCAGATTCCTCGCGCCGTGATGTTCAGAGACTCCATGGCGGTGGCGCTGGTTCCATTCCTGTCCGAGCACTTTGGGAGAATAGTCTATCTCTGGACGTATGGCTGGGAGGCCGAAATCATCGAGCGCGAGCGGCCGGACGTGGTTATCTACGAGATGGGGGAGCGCCAGTTCATGAAAAAACACTCCATAGAAACCGCAGAGGATTAGTAAAATCTAAACCTCTCCACACCAGCACATAAAGCGCGGTGCTCTCAGGCCTGAACGGGACGCCGGGAAATCTTGAACGTAACTATCCCCATATCCGGACACGAAAAGCGGGCAACATCCGGCTCTGCGGACCACCAGAACTCGGCACCCAGAAGCATTGCGTACACTTTTTGCCAGATTGCGGCCAGAGCTACGGGGCAGACCGCAAGCGGCTGCTCAGGGCTGCTGATTGTCCAAGAGTCACCTTCTTTATGCCCCGCATGGCACTCGGCGGTGAGCTTCTCCACTTCAATTGTAACCTCATACCGCATACTTTTCCCTTTTCTAACAAACTGGCGACAGGTCAAGTGCTGCACCCGGAAATCAGCTTTTGCCTTGCCGAACCTACACATGGCCCGGGTCTTCCTCAATTCCAAAGCCCGGGACGTACTCCTCAACAGGGGGGAAATCCTCAAGCCGCTTCTGCATTGCAGCCTGCAAAATCGAATCAACCCACTTGTATATGTCGTGTCTTCGCACCAGCTCGCGCATCTTGCGCATGCGCGAAGACCTCTCTTCCGGACTCATCTGAAGCGCCTGCATGATAGCATCTGCAACGCCTTCGACATCATAGGGATTTACGAGCAGCGCGCCTTTTTGCAGCTCGGCGGCCGCACCTGCAAACTCGCTCAGAATCAGGACGCCGTTATGCTCCACGTTGCAGGCACAGTATTCTTTCGCCACAAGGTTCATCCCGTCCCGAAGAGGCGTAACAAGCCCTATCTCGGCAGTCCGGTAATAGGCAATCAGCTCTTCGCGCTGAAGGCTGCGGTAGAGGTAATGAACCGGGACCCAGCCGGGATAGGAGAACTCGCCGTTCACCTGGCTGACAAGCCGTTCTATCTGGGCTTTCAGTATCTGGTAGCCGGGCACATCCTCACGGCTCGGCACCACCACCTGGACAAGCCTGAACTTGCCGCGCATCTCGGGGAAGCGCGAGAACAGCTTTCTAACAGCCTCGAGGCGTTCGAGAATGCCTTTCGTGTAATCCAGCCGGTCAATGCCAAGAACTATCTTCATCTCAGGCAGTGCTTCATGGAGATACCAGCCCCGGTCAGACACCCCCTCGCTGGCGGCGGATTCAGCAAAGGACCTGAAGTCTATGCTTATGGGAAAGCTGCCAACCCTTACCGCCCGCTCCCCGAATGTCACTGTCACAACCGCCCCACGGCCTCTTACCTTCAAGCCGGGCAGGCGGAAGTGCTGAATGCATTCAATAAAGTTGCGGCGGTCGCGCATTGTCTGAAAACCGACAAGGTCATATGAAAGCAGTGCCTGCAATATCTGGACTCTCCAGGGCAGCTTGAGAAACGTGCCTATCGGGGGGAACGGTATGTGAAGGAAGAAACCTATCTTGTGCCCTGCACCCATCGTTCTCATAGCATACGCCGTGTGCATCAGATGATAGTCATGCACCCAGATGTAGTCACATCCCCGGCTGTACAGTATCACGGCCCGCGCGAACTTGCAGTTTACATCAAGGTATCTCTGCCAGTATTCTGGAACAAAGTTGCATTTTGTCTCAAATCCGTGGAAAAGCGGCCAGAGTATCTCGTTGGCAAAGCCGTAGTAGAAACCCCTTACGTCTTCTTCAGTCAATCCAACAGAGTGCAGCTCATAACCAGCGTTATGCGAAGCTCTCTTGAGAAGTGGCTGAAAATCCTCCTGCTCGGTGGTGCCGAGCCAGCCTATCCAGCGCCCGCCGCGGTTCTTAAGCACCGGCGCAAGCGCCGTCACAAGCCCGCCCGCCCCGGGCTGCGACTCCCAGGAATCTCCAACACGCGCAAGCACAACCGGCAGGCGGTTCGACACTGCAACGATGTGTAAATCGTCCTCGCTCATGCCACACCTCTCATCTTTTCCCTCTCTCCTTCCAGCCGCCCGGCTTGCTGCAGGCGAGGTTCCACTTCTTGAGGAATTCTATCAGCTCGCCCGGGGGCCGCAGCCGCAACTGGGCCGAGGTCGTCCGCCGGATGCTGTCAGGCGGCTGGACAAGAACTCCCAGCCCCTTGCCTTTCAGCGCACGAAAAGCGTCCTCATCAGTCTGGTCATCGCCGAGATACGCCACTACCGCACCGCTCCTTAGCTCTGAAAGAATAGCTCTTAGCGCATCGCCCTTGTTACGAGCCTCTGACCGGAGTTCCAGTCCGCCGTCGAATTCGTGCAGGCCAAGCCCTGTGCCCGGTGTAAAAGCAGTCCACGCTGCCATGAACTTTGTGCGAAGCTCGGCTGCGTGCTCGGGTTCAAGGCCTCTGAAATGCACGGCGATACAACCCGGCTTGCGCTCAACGTAGTTCTCAAGCCGGGCTTCCTGCGCCCATCTGAAAGCCTCATCCAGCCCGCGGAGCATCCCCTCATCCAGCGGCGCAACTTTGTAGCGTCCATCCGGCGTCAGGCGCTCGATACCATGCGAGCCCCATATCTCAGGCAGCTGCCTGAAGTTCAAAAGCCCGGCCAGGTCACGCGCCCTGCGGCCGGTAATGAGAACCATCCTTGTGCACCGGGCATCAAGCATCGCCTCAAGCACCTCGCGCACCCCGGGGTAAGGATATGCTTTCTCCCGCTCCGGGCGGAAGGGCGCCAGTGTGCCATCGTAGTCGAGCAGCAGCGCGCTCTCAGGCGCCGTTGTCAGTTTGACCCAGAACTTCTCAAGTTTGTCACGTCCGGTCATTTTTTACAAACCCTGCCCGCTTCTTGCCGGTCTTCCAGCGAAAGCCCTGTCTGTTTATCGAAAAGGTGAATCCTCTCGGCCCTGAGAGAAAACGCCACTTCAGTACCCTGCCTGGCAGAGCCGGGCCGCAGCCGTGCCCTCAGCACCGAGCCCTCGTGGTCAATCGTCGCCACCTCATATGAGCCGAACGGCTCGACAAGCAGGACTTTTGCCTGCCCCGGGGAACTGTCCTGCAGCGGCCGGCCCTCGGCAACAACCTCGACATCCTCCGGCCTGACACCGGCAATGACGGGACCCCAAAGGCCGCGCAGGTCGCGGTTCAGTTTAACAGAATACCGCCCGAATGTCAAATGCCCACTGTCAATCCGCCCCTCGACAAACGAGATGGAGGGGCTCCCCACAAAGCCTGCGACAAAAGTATTTGCCGGCTCGGCATAGACCTGCCGAGGCGGGCCCACCTGCTGGATTCGCCCGGCTTCCATGACGGCGACGCGGGAGGACATCGAGATAGCCTCCGCCTGGTCGTGAGTGACGTAGATGACCGTGCCGCGCAAGCGGGAGAAAAGAATCTTGAGCTCGGCGCGGGTCTTCTCCCGCAGGATTGCGTCGAGGTTGCTTAACGGCTCATCAAGCAGAAAGAGCCGGGGCTTTCTTACAAGCGCGCGCGCAAGCGCAACCCTCTGGCGCTGCCCGCCGCTGAGCTCCCTGGGGAGCCGTTCCAACAGGTTCTCTATGCCGAGCGTTACGGCAGCTTCTTTGACTTTGGCGCGGATTTGCTCCCGGGGGAGATGACGCAGCTTCAGGCTTACAGCAATGTTCTCAAAAACGCGCATGTGGGGGTAAAGCGCGTAATTCTGGAACACCATTGCCACGTCACGCTGGGCCGGGCTGGCGATGGTGACTTCTTTGCCATCAATAAAGACCTGCCCGCTGTCGGGCTTTTCAAGCCCGGCGACAAGTCGCAGGAGGGTGCTTTTCCCACAGCCGGAGGGGCCCAGAAGAGTCAGATACTCGCCTTCCTCGACCGACAGAGAAACATTATCTACAGCCCTCACATCCTTACCGAAGGTCTTTGTCAGGTTTTTGATTTGGAGTCTTGCCATACTACCCCTTAATTGCCCCGGCGGTCAGCCCCTGGACTATTCTTCTCTGAAGTGTTAGTACCACTATCACCACAGGCATGGTGGTAAGCACGATTGCGGCCGATATCTGGCCCCACGGGATTTCGTAAATCTCAGCGCCTCGAAGCATTGCAATTCCCACCGGGACTGTCCGGGCTGCATCCCGGGTCATAAATTTCAGCGCAAACAGGAATTCATTCCACGCGAAGATGAAGACAAGTATCGCTGTCGTGGCAAGGGCGGGGGCGGAGATGGGCAGGACAATTCTGACAAGGACGCCGAGGCGCGAAAAACCGTCAACCAGCGCCGCATCTTCCAGGTCTCTGGGAATCTGTCGGAAAAACGAGTACAGGACCCATACGACGAAAGGCAAATTCAGCGCGGCGTAGGGTACGATAAGTGCAAGAGGGTTGTTCATAAGGTGCAGGAAGCGAATCATCTCGTAGAGCGGGACAAGATAGACTATCTGCGGGAACAGGGCGCCTATGAGTATGAGCTTGAGAATTGCGCCGCTCCGGGGGATTTTCATTCGTGCAAGAGCGTACGCGGCGGGTGCCCCGGCCACAAGCGCAAGCACGGTCGCACCCGCAGCCACGATTATGCTGTTAAGAATATAGCGGGCGAAAGGCCGGCTCTTGAAAACTTCAGCGTAGTTCTCAAAAGATGGGCTTGAGGGCAAGTAGGTCGCCGGGATCCGCGTCACCTCGTGAGCGCTCTTGAAGGAAGTGACCACCTGCCATGCGAACGGCGCTAGGCTGTATGCCGCGAGTATCAGGGCCGCAGTAATGAGAAGCAGCCTTGCCGTTTTCTTTCTATGCAAGCTCATACTGTTTCCTGTTGGCAACCGAGATAACGATTGCGGCTGCGAAAAGTATTACAAATACGATTATGGTCAGGGTGGCCGCGTAGGCGGAGTCAGTGTATCTGAAAGTAACATCGTGGATATAGAGCGAAACCGTCTCGGTTGAGCCGCCGGGCCCGCCGCGCGTCAGGACCCAGATAAGGTCGAATACTCCGAACGCCTGTATGCCGCGAAAGAGCACCGCCAGCAGGATGTAAGGCCGAAGAAGCGGGAGGGTTATCAGGAAGAACCGCCGGAGCCTGTTAGCACCATCTATCGCCGCTGCTTCATAGAGTGTGGAAGGAATGGACTGCAGGCCTGCCAGAAGTATGACTGCCACAAACGGGGCTGTCTTCCAGACATCCGCCGCTATAAGCGAAAACATCGCAAGGCCCGGCGTGGCAAGCCAGGCTACCGGCTGGGTGGCGAGTCCGCTTCGAACAAACAGGTCGCTTGCCACGCCGTAGGTGTCGTTATATATCCACCGCCAGCCCATGGCCATGACCGCAGGCGGCAGGGCCCAGGGTACAAGGACAATCGCCCTCAAGGCGCCGCGGCCGCGGAAAGCCATGTTAAGAAGAAGCGCCGCGGCCAGGCCGACAAGCAGTTCAGCCGACAGGGAAAAAACGGTGAAAGTGCAAGTGTTGAAAAGGGTTGAGCCAAGCCTTGAGTCGGACAGGGCTCTTGAGTAGTTGCCTATGCCAGTTCCTTCCGCTGTATTGAAGGAGAGCCAGGCACACCTGAGTATCGGATAGAACACAACCACGCCGATAAGCACGAAGGCGGGCAGCAGGTACAAGTAACGCTTTCTCGACTGCATGAGCACTCCACGCTAATCTCTTGTCACCCTTGCACGAATTTCCAGCACCATTCTTCTTATCGCCTCTTCCGGCTTTTCCATTCCTACAAGCGCCGAACTCACGTGGCGCTGCATAATGTCTGATATTTCAGCATAGCGGGGGTGGACAGGGCGGGGCCTGGCTTTCAGGAGAATGTTGTACAGGTCAGTGTAGTGCGGGCTCTGGGCAAGAATGTCCTTATCCTCAAACAACGACCTGCGCGTGGGGATTGCACCTTTCTTCATGTGGAAGAGCTTTTGCATATCAGGCGAGGTGGCGAAATCTATGAACTTCCATGCCGCCTCCTTCTTGGTGCTGAACTTTGATATGCCGAGCCCCCAGCCGCCGAGTGTGGCCGCGCTTGCGGCGCCCCGCGCGTGTACCATCGGCTTTATGCCCACCTTGCCGCGGACTGCTGAAAAGGGATCCTGCGTCTTGTTCCAGGCGTAGGGCCAGTTACGCATAAACGCCGCGCGGCCTTGCTGGAAGATGTGGCGGCTTTCTTCCTCCTCGTATGTCGTCACGCCCTGCGGGCAGAGCTTTTCCCCCTGCACCATTCTAACAAGCCATGACAGCGCAGCTACAGCCTTGGGTGAGTCAAGTGTTAGCCTGCCCTGCGGGTCAAGTACTTCGCCGCCGTGGCCCCAGAGGACTTCGAGAAAGCAGCAGACCAGCCCCTCGTACTGCTTCCCCTGGAAAACAAATCCCCAGAGATTCGGCGGGTCGTTGAGCTTCCTGCAGGCTTCAAGAAGTCCCGCAAAGGTCCTCGGCGGCTTGATGCCGGCTTTCTCGAGCAAGTCCTTGCGGTAGTAAAGCATGCCTGCGTCCGACTGCATGGGCACCCGATATATCCTGCCGGCATATGTCGAGCCTGCAATATCGCCCGGAAGGAACTTGGAGCGCTGGCTCCGGCGGAATTTGCCGTCAAGCATCTCGAGCCAGCCCCGGGAGGCGAACTTCGGCACCCAGATTATATCCATGTAAATCAGGTCATAGACCCCGTCCTCGGCCATGAAGGAAGTTGTGTACATGTTCTCGCGCTCATCGGTTGAGGTCGGGCCTTCTTTCAGCTCAACGCGAATATTGGAATACCTCTTCTCGAAGGCCTCCTTGATAGCCTGCCATCCGCCGCCCGCATCGGGTGCAATCAGGATTGTAATTACCGTCATACCCTCCGCAGCATCATCTTCAGAAGAGCATCCCGCCACCAACGCAACAGAAGCGAAAAGAATCAATACAACCTTTACCGCGTCAGTCATGCCTGCCTCCCACCTGCTGGTAATGAATGGGTAACATAAGTCGCGAGTCTGTGCCGAACAGCTTCTGCAAAGTCATAGGTGGAATTGTAGTAGCCAGTTGTGCAACTGACGGTATCATACACGAGGCATGGGAGCGAATCAAGACAAATTTGTCCTGAATCACACCCGCTTGAGCAAGCTCAAAACAACCGAACATTATTTTGCCTTTATATACCCGGTTTTCATTGGAAACAGATGTGCGAAATTTACAAATCATCACTGGCCTCAACATCCACTTACATGAGAATGCCCCAAGATCGTCTTTACGTAACCAATTATTTTGTGGATAGATAACACAACTTCTCCGTGAACCCGGTTGACACAAGTCAAAAAACATATGTATAGGTTCTTGTAAAAATTTTGAAGTGGTTAGAAAATCGCCATAAGGTGGGGAGCAGCCGCGACTTATGCAGAGCGACCGCACAGCGTCTGAGGGGGCGTTTTTACATAACATCTTGTCACGCTGTAAGTTACACGCGAATTACACCGCAGAACGGAACTTCCACCACTGTCAAAGGTGGCTGCGCCACTTCCGGCGTGGTGCTTCTGGTACAACAAGGAAACAAATTTCATTTCTTCTCCGTGCTTTCTGCGCCTCAGTGGCAATTAATAGTATAAACACCTGAGCAGGCGGAATATTCCAGAAAAGTTGAGATTTTCTTGGGAAACTTTAGTCTACGCGGCGGGCAAGCCCGCCGGCTAAATCTTTACAGGAGTCAAGAGCTGCGAGCCGCTGGTCTATCGGGGGGACTCGCGACGTGCCCGGGAGAAGACTTTGACAAATCTAACGAGAGATGACCTGTCTTCAGGTGGGAAAAGAAATTACGCCAAATGACAGAGAACTCATGAAGGATAGCACTATCTGAAAGGTAAAGTGAGTACGAAGCAAGCACCATCCCTAATAGTTCTGTCAAGGCAGAGATTCCCCCTCATCTGACGGGCAAGGCGGCGACTGAGTGCCAGTCCCAGACCAACACCAGGCGCCGACTTTTCGGCATTAGTTTCAGATTTGTGAAAAGGTTGGAAAAGAGACCTGGCATCCGCCCTGGTAATTCCAGGTCCATGGTCCCGTACTCGCAGAACCGCGAAACCGTCCTCAGAATCAACCTGTAAATGAACGGTACGGTCCTCTGTGGACGAGGTATACTTGCAGGCATTATCCACGAGGTTGAAGAGAATCTGCTCGACGGCCGAGGCGTCGGTTTGTACAGACAGTGAAAGGTCACAAGCACCTGTCTCCACCAGCAGTTTCATCCCCGCCTGCTCGGCACGTTCCGCAAGCCGGGGTCTGACTCTATCGAGCAGGTCACTTAACGCGACATTTTCTGTGCGGTCCACTGCCCGGCCGCGCTCCAGCCGGGCATACACCAGGACGTTTTCCACCAGCCGGTCAAGCCGGTTGGCCTCGGTGCACAGCGTCTTAAAGTAGTGCTGGCGTTTCTCCTCATCCTGGATCATACCTTCGGCAAGCATTTCCGAGTACATTTTGAAAGTGGTAAGCGGGCTGCGCAGTTCATGCGTAACAGCGGAGACAAAAGCTCCGCGGCGCTCGCTCAGCGACACTGCACCTTTCAGGAGCGCCACTACAGCCGCAGCACCCAGCAAAACGCAGACCCACGCGATGACCAGTGACAGCAGGACCGGCGCAGCCGGGCCGATTTGGCCGGAAGGCGCCGGGCCAGGCAACAGCCTGACAGGCAACGCCGCAAGCATTCTTGATGGCCTGAGGGGTTGCTCATCATTTACTATCTCGAAGCCTGCTTCCGGCAGCAGGTCTTTCACACTTTCAAGAAGCCACTTCTTCAAAGCCAGCCAGTCGAGCCAGCAACCTTGAACATAACTCTGCCCTCTGACCGTGACCTGCCGCGTCAGAATAAGCAAGCCATCCATCCAGACAGGTCTGACCATTTCCTGCCTCAGGTCGCAGGGCCGTTGCAAAAAAGCTGTCTGCTGGACGACGTTTTGAGAGCGAGCCAGCCATTCGTTGGAGGCTCGCTGTTCCTGGCTGGGCAGGCTACTCGCAGGCCTGTCAAGCTGTGTTACAACAGGCTTCTCTGTCGGCACAGCTCGCCCCTGATCGGGTTGACGCAGAGCGGCAAGCAGCTTGTCCCTGGCCAAAATCTTTCGCAACTCTTCAAGACGCCGGGCCGCTGTTTCTATCATCTCGCGCGTTGTGTAGCGTGACTGCGCTAAGGCCCGCACGTTCGCGGCGGGAACTTGAGGGGAGGAGAGATTACCGCCGGGGTCGAACTGAAAATGGAGCAAAACGTATGGTGAAGCCTGAGTCAACAGCGGAGAAGGCATAAGGACTTCGCCCTGCTTGAGCTCTTCGAACATGCGGCTGTAAGCGCGCTCAGCCTTGTAGAAGGCGGTATAGTGGAAGTAGGGATGTGAGCCTTCCTGACCGAGCAAGTCGGTGAGGAATGAATCCATACGCCAGAGAGCAAGCCGGATGTTCTCCTCGAAGATGGCCTGCTGGCGAGCCTCGGTCTCCGCCGCGGACAACCTCAATGCCGTCGCGCTTACCCAGGCCATGGCGGCAAGTACTACAGATAGGCATAGCACGAAAACCAGCCATATGTGCAACGAGCGTTGCATTAGAGACTCTCCCTCCTGGCAAACATATACCCCTTACCTCTCACCGTAAGGATTATGTGGGGTTGCGAGGGGTCGTCCCTGATTTTCTTCCGCAGTCGTGTAATGTGCATGTCAATTGTACGGGTGCTAACTCCACCGGGCTCCACGCGCCAGACACGCGAAAGAATTTCCTCACGCGAAATGGCTCGCCCGGTATTGGAGGCGAAATAGCGCAGGAGGTCCACTTCAGTACTGGAGAGCTCACTGCGCTCGCCGTCGTCGAAACAGACCTCACGCCGGGCGAGGTCTGCGACACCGCCGGGAATATCAACTGTTTTGACATCGGAGGGTCTTTCGGGAGAACGCCGCAGAACAGCCTCGACCCGTGCCAGAAGCTCCTTGACGCTGAATGGCTTGACCACGTAGTCGTCCGCACCGAGCTGCAGCCCTTTGATGCGGTCAGCCTCGTCGCCGCGTGCCGTGATTATGATGACCGGGATTGTCGGCCTTGCCGCACGCACCTCCCGCAGTATCTCGAAGCCGTCTCGCCGTGGGAGCATCAGGTCAAGAAGCAGTAAGTCATAATCAGCTGCCACTGCCGTCTCGAGGCCATCAACGCCGTTGTCCGCCTCGATTGTCGAGAACCCCTTGAACTTGAGAGCATCTACAACACCTTCACGGATAGCTTTGTCGTCCTCGACAACCAGTATCAACTTTTGGCCCATCGAGTTTCCCCCCGGTTGCACCAAGCTTATATCTTAGCCGATTTGGCCGGGGATTCAAGTGTTACCGCCAGTAATAGTGCCAGGTGTATCCCAGCTTGACGGATTTGCCCGGCTCCAGCTTGAACTTCCAGGTAACCCTGCCAATTCGGTTGAAGTGATACCACCACCACGGCCAGCTATACCAGCCCCACCATCTGGGGTAGCCGCCTGCAGGGATACAATCATCGTCTTCTAATACGTTTATCTGCTCCACTACACCGTCCTGCCCGGCTGCATCAGCGTTTCCCAGCACATGCCTGACAACTTCCATGTCAACCGTCTGGCTGGCGTAATTGGTGAGGCTTATTTTACCAGACAGCTCCACGCGGTAATAGCTGTGGCCGTCCCACGAAGCGGCGTTTGGTATGCGCTTGGTCTCGGTATCACTCTTGTTGACCCGGATGTCAACAGCGGTGGTGATTTTCAGGTCGGTACTCGCGCCCACGGCGGTATAGGTCATCATGCCTTGGGCAAGAACACGGTCACCAAGGATGATAAGCGCCGGGGCAGTCGTCAAGGGGTAGCTGCTCTTGTTGACAAGCCTTATTTTGTGCATAACCTTGGGCTTGCGGAACAACTTGGCCAGCTCTGCCTGCTGGCGGCTGCTAAAGTGCTTGCGGACCCCAGGAGGCGGCGCAAAAGGTATGTCCAGGGTATAGATGTCCTTGTAGGGCAGAGAGTACTCGGCCACAGGCAGTACCATGCGCTCACCTTTTCTCAACGAAACGTTCTTTACCGTGAAGACAAACAGGTCCTCGCTCTTGGCCGACCCGGGGATATCTGGGCCGAGGTCCACTGAAGTCTCTGGGGCGGCCGGGGCTCGGTACTCACCCATGCGCGCAGCTTGGGTCATGATGGCGTTACTGAAAGCGTGAGCACTCTGCGAGCCCCGCTGGAAGTACCTCGAAAGGTTCGCGACCGCCTGCTGGAGTGAAATCGGGTCAGGCGTATCCTGAAAAGCGAACGTTGGAACACCGATAACAAGGTTCACTGTCACGTCCTCAAGGTCTGTCAACTCGTTAATCAGGGTTGCCTGGAGCTTCACTGCTGCATTGCCGTTGCCGTCAATCGCGACCTTATATGAAGGTATCCACCGAACACCTTTCTGCAAGTAGACCAGGCCCACGCTGGCCTTCTTTGCAGGCTTTTTCTTGTTCCAATCGAGTTTCAGCGTGAGGAGGTTGCGAAATTCCTCGGCAGCAACGGAAGTCTTGCAAGGGTCCATAAACGTCACATCCTGGATGTTGTTCAAGGCAACAACCTTTGTACCCTGTTCCGTCTTGAGCAAAATGACGTTTCCCTTTTGGGGGAGTCTTGCCTCGGAGTTTGGGGGGCTGGTGGCTTCCAGTTCCCTCGAACTTCTGGCAGGGATTCCGAGGAGGATCGCGGCGTAGTTGCTGCCGTTATTTTCCTTCACATGCACGCGCGCGCCAATGTTGGCTTCAAGCAGCTCTCGCATGCTGAGTGCGGTGCGTTCAACAGCCACCCTGTGCCTGCCCGCTACCACTGAAGTGAGCTTGGCATTCGGATCGGACGAATAAGGCCAGAATGTACCGATGACCGGCGCAGGCAGGTAGTCCATGACGACGTTGCCTACGGCATCAGTCTGCATCTCGCCTTCGTGCAGAACAAAGGCATGGCCATCCTTAAAAACTGTAATTTCCTTGGCGGGCAACTTGGCGAAAGCTTTGGGCGCAGCCGACTGTAGCTCCGTTGCCTCTCCTTCCTGACACCGCACAGTGTTTGAACAAACCAGAAGAACTATTGCCACAACCGCTACCAACATCACACGTCTCATATTTGCCCTCCTTTCAACCAACGTGACACGTTCAACTATAGTATACCCCACCAGAGGAGGTGGGGCTGTAACGAGTTTGTAACAACTGTGGAGAGAACCTAAGCCCCATGCCAAGGACAATAAGCACTGCCTGCGGGCTGAATAGCTGTATCAGTGAAATCTGATTTTAAGCATAACTCCGTTATCAGCTACTGCAAAGGCAGTGGCGGGGTTGAGGAATGCAATGTCGCGGATGTGCGCTTCGGCAGGCAGCCTGGCTTTCTTCCATTCCCTGCCGCCGTCTGTGGTGAAAAGAACGCCCCCGCATCCGCCGGCAAGGCCGTGCAGGGAATCTCCGAAGCGGATGACCTCGTATGGGAACTTTATTTTCTTAGCGTAAACGTGGCCCTTTATACGTTTGCCAGAGCCCGAATCAGGCGAGTCAGGCCCGAACTGGCGGGTGAAAGTCTCGCCCGCATCGGCAGTATGGTAGATAGAACCCTGTTCCGTTACCATCCATCCCTGCTCTTTGGAGATAAAATGAACAGCCATGACAGCTTCTTTGAGGGCGAAGTCCTTTTCCAGCACTTCCCACTTTTTTCCGTTTGAAGTATGGTATATTCCGCCTTCTGTCCCGCGATTGAGATGCTGTTTCACCTCGCCGACCGCCCAGCCGTTCTGGGCATCTATCATCTGGAAGTCATACACATTGCGCCACAACCTGTGGAGCCGCCACGAGTGGCCGCCGTTGCGAGTCACCCACAGGTCGCCATCGCCGTGGTCTGTGGAGTAGGTGGAGAAGCAGGCTGTCTCTTTATCAACGGCGCAGACGGCGGTCGGCGTAAAGTTGGTTCTTACGAGTTTCTTTTTCACCCACGTGGCTCCGCCGTCAGTTGTGGCAAGAATTGTGGGGAAGGGGAGGTCTGCGGTAAGGAAGTGGCCTCCGCTCAGGTATTTTAGTACCTCCCTGTCAAATGTGAGTCGTCCGCCCCGGCCGAAGTTGCGGAAGTAGTCGGCAAGTTTCTCTGGTAGCTTTTCCGCGGAGCCGCCGGTGCCGACAATCCAGCCCGCCTCTTTGTCGCAGAACGAGATGTCACTCAGGTTAGCGTCTGTGTCTATGTTTACTTCGTGCCAGGTGGAACCACCATCTGCGGTCCGCAGCAGGGTTCCTTTATCCCCGACGCAGAAGCCTGTCTGCTCATCAACAAATGTGACGCTGTGCAGATTCTTCTCAGTGCCGGAGTTAGTAACCTCTATGCTTACACTTTCAGGTGGCGTGAGGCTTTTAAGCAACCGGAGGTTCCTGAGTCTCAGAATCGCGCTGTAAATTGCAGTAATATACATTCTCGCGGGAAGCCTGCCTTCTTCCTTGACTTTGCGGGCGGGGTGTTCGACATCGTCTATGCACGGCATTCCCCTGTTGCAAATGCATGTAAACCATCCCTCCTTATCCTGGCTTGCAAGTATCTTTTCCCTGTAATACTTGTCGAATTTCTTCCAGTCATCCGTACCGAGCAGGCGGAATCCGAGCGCGGCATACAGCATATGCATAGTGGATGTGGTGTAGCCGTTTTGAACATCCGGGATGTTTTCTCTTAGCATTTTTGCAGCTTTCCCGAGGACATCTTTTGCGTTCTCATCGCCGAGGCACAGGAGGGCGCAAAGCACACTCGCGGTGCGGCCGGTATCGCCTTTGCCCCATTTGCCTCCCTGGACATTATTTTTCACCAGTTCCTGGCTGAAACCGTAGCAGATAGCGCCGTTGGAGAGCTGGCATTTCTTGTAGAGGCCGACAACGCCGTCAATGCTCTTCTGGGGAATCTGGAAGGACAGTTTTTTGAAAATCCCCATGGCTGCGGTACACCAGGCCGTACAGGAAATCAAGGTGTCGGGATAGTTGTATTTCCCCCCTATTTTGAGGGGAATGTGAACCCCGTGTCCCCATCCTCCGTCCCCAGTCTGTTTCTTCAGAAGAATCTGGATGATTTTTCTTATAGTATTTTCTATTTGCGCCTTCTGGCCTGATTCTTTTTGCTGTTCCCGCGAATGCAACTCTGCAAAATAGAGGCTGACAAACGCGAGATTCCAGGTGCATTGAATGCGCGGAGACTTATGATTTGCCTCAACATACTTCTTGAGGTAATCGGTTATCTTGGCAACCTGGTCACTGTACCTGGCGGAATTCCCGCTGCTAAGGAACGCCAACCCTGTAAGTGCAACAATGTATGCCTCCTTGCTTTTTTCAGGCTCTGTCTGCAGGAACCTAACAAGATTCTTGTCCAGGAAAGGAAGGGCTTTTCCAATCGCCAGACTTTCTTCCTTGTCTATGTGCAGGACTTCAGCGTAATTAGTCCCATAACAAACAAAACTCACAAGGGCCACTACCAGCAGACTCTTTTTCATCACCTGCTCCTCAAAAACCTCTTTAAAGTCATCTATCTGTGGATGATACGAAAACAGCGACAGGGTAATTGGGTAAAATAGTTCTCATAACTACGCCCTTAATACGGCATACTAATTTTGTTGCCGTCATACTGCCAGTTCCTACCGGCGAGGTTTTGAATATTCTATTTTTGGGAGCCTTTGTCTTCAGAACGCGGCCGTATCGGTAAAGACGTGCCAGGAGGTGGATTGTCTTTGTAATAATCTTTGAACGATTCCGCAACGTCATTTCCGAGAAAGCCCTTGACATCATTGAACATCTCTTCGTTTATCTTCTTGAAGACATCGCCACCCGGTATTGAGAGACCTCTCCTATTACCATACGTTTTTACAGTTATGCTCTCCCGAACCTTCTTGTTTCGTTCTTCAATTATGGATTTGAGTATTTTTGCTTCTTCGGGGGTAAGATTGAGCGCGTAGCCTGTCTTTTCCACCCATTCACCGATCTGCTTGTTACGAGACCCAACGGCTTCTTCTGCCTTCTTGCCAACCTCTTTCCCCCCCTCTTTGTGTTGTCTGGTGACGCCTTTATCTGTCGAAGGCTCCGATTTCTTGGGTGATGATGCAGTGCCACCCTTGTCTGGTGACTTTTTCTCTGCGAGTTTACGCTTCTCGGCTATACTCTGAAGGTAAGCCAAGCTGTCATTGAGATGGTCCAGCGCTTCATTTGTGAGTTGCTGCTCGTTTTGAAGACTCATTATTAGGCCTTCGAGCTTTGCAATGTGGTTTTCGGTTGCCAGCGCAGCTTCCGTGTTATCAGGCTCCTGTCTCAGAAAGAGCCCTCTCTGCATACCCAGGCACCACATACCCAAAAATACGACAAGAACTATAAGAGCCAAATCCAACTTTCGCATCTTCCCAACCTCCTTTCAAGCAACCTGACATGCAAATGCAAAGTTCAAAAAGCAGAATGCAAAATTGCAATTCTAAGGGCCTTTCTCACCGCAGAGACGCAGAGTTCGCGGAGTCCGGAAAACCAAGAATTTTCTTTTTGTTCCGGACCAAGAGTTCTCTTTTTTATTCCC
>CAYWBA010000014.1:0-18605 GCA_964455955.1 uncultured Planctomycetota bacterium
GAAAGACGAACTCCTCGCCCCACACAAGACAGACGAGGCGATAGAGGAGGCGATAAAGGACACGACGCTTTTTGAGGATTTCAAGGATATTACGAAGCTCAAGCTCACCAAGCCGGTTATTGTCTTCTTCTACACCACGGATGACTCAAGCAGGCCGGGCATGAAGAAGGCCGAGAAGCGCGACAAGATGTGGGAGATTGTTCTTATGAACCCGATTTTTGCCGGTGCTGCGGGCGAATTTCTGCTGTTCAAGGTGGATGTGAGCAAGCTCAACAAGCCGCTCAGGAGAAAATACAAAGTCGCATCCGCGACACCAGTTGCGGCGTTCTATGACTGCACGGGGAAGCGGCTCTACAGCTTCACAAACCCCAAGCAGAAGGTAAAGAGTCTTATAAAGAGGATGAAGAGTTTCGTTGCCAAGTCAGCGAAGGCGAAAGAGAAGGCAGAAAAGGCTGATTCCAACAAAGGCCGGAAGCCGTAAGGAGCCATGTTGGTACTTTTGGCAGAATTACTTGCGTTGTGAGAGCGGTCGCAGCGGCGGCGTATCGCGCACACCGGAGCTGAGACTGGTAACAGCGCACAGGATGCCTGCCAAGAGGTTGGAACGCTGAATCATATCCAGTTCTATGGCTGTGGTTTCGGGAATGGGGTTCTCAGAACCCCGTTTTCCTTATATATAGCATTATTGCACAATAATACCATATACCCATCGGAGGACTACAGGGAGTTTGTAAAGTGTTGCAATCGGGATGCCGCTTTTGTATCATACCGGCGGGTAGTCGGGTAACTTACAAAGCCGGGGGTGGAGAAATGAGGAATCTGCTAATAGTGCTGCTGGCTGCAACGGTTATGTTTGCAGGCTGCAGGAAGAGGCGGCGCATAAGCCGGGACGAGGAAGGCAAAGAAAAAGAGGAGCAGGTCAGCGAGGATGAAGAGCGGCGCAAGCGTAACCAGGAGCAGAAGGAGCAGATTCAGGAGCTGGTCGAGGCCCTGGGCGAATGGGGGTTCGATGCGGCTGCGGAAGAGGCTTTTTCGAGACTGGTCGAGATAGGCAAGCCGGCGGTCGGGCCTGTTGCGAGGCTGTTGAGGGACAAGAAGGAGAACGTGCGCCAGGCCGCCGCGAACATACTGGGTGAGATAGGGGATGAGCGGGCGATTGGGCCGCTTGTGCAGGCGCTGGGTGACGAGAACGTGGAGGTTCGCGGCGCGGCCGTGGATGCGCTGGGCGAGATAGGGGGGAAGCGGGCGGTGCTGCCGCTTATCGAGGCGCTGAGAGACGAGGAGAGCAGCGTCCAGACCGCGGCCTCGGAGGCATTACTGAAAATAACGGGAGAGGAGTTCTACGAGGATTACGACAAGTGGATGGAGTGGTACAAGGGGAACAAGTAGCTGCCCCGCCTGCTATTCGAAAATGACAGTTTTTCCAACTACGTGCGTGTCACCTGACAAGTTTTCATTTTGCAAGGCGGATGATTTTGCCGCCTGTGCCGACGGCTATGCCGACTTTGCCTTTCTTGTTGAAGTGGAGGCCGTAGAGTGCTTCCTTGGCTGGCGATTCCATTTTAACCCACGTCTTTCCGCCATCTGTGGTTGCAAGAATCGTCCCCGCCTCGCCGACCGCCCAGCCGTTCTTCTTGTCAGTGAAGCAGACCGCATAGAGCGCCTTGTCTGTGCCGCTTTTGACCTTTTTCCACTTCTTGCCAGCGTTTGACGTGACGAATATGCAACCCGCATCACCGACTGCGCAGCCGAATTTTGAATTGACGAACCAGACGCTGCGCAACTCGTTCTTTTCACCAATGTCCTGGGCCTCCTGGAGCTTCCAGCTTTTGCCGCCATCCGCTGAGTGCAGTATGCGAACCTTGGGGTTACGGGGTATCGGGTTGCGTCCTCCAAGGCTCATGCCAATACTGCCGACCGCCCAGGCTTTCTTCTCACTGACCCAGCAGCAGTCATTCAGGGCGCGGCCGCATACCCGCGTCCCTTTCAGGTTCTCCAGAGTCCAGTTTCTGCCGCCGTCAGTGGTAGTTATGCAGTCGCCATCGGGGTGGTTGCCTCCCCCGTGATTGCATATCTGCCCTATCTTGTCCGACGCCATCCATATTGAACGCAGGTTGAAATTGGTCGGCACCCAGGTGCAGTCCCATTTTTTGCCTCCGTCAGACGTTACAAGACAGCTTCCGCTCGTCATTGGACGTCCTGTAATAATGTGCCCGCCTCCTACGCCGGGCGCCGCCGGGTCGCCATCGCCGCAGGCCCAGCCGTGTTTGGCATCTGTGAAATGAACGCCGCGCAGCGTCGCCTGTGAGCCTGACTTCTGCTCTTTCCAGGTCTTGCCCGCGTCGGAGCTTTTGATAACAGTGCCTTTGTCGCCGGCTGCAAAGATGTTGGAATCGTCGCCGAAATAGACGGCGCGCAGGTCAACTTCGACGGGGCTTTTGACAACTTCCCACTTCATCAGGGCGCCTGCAAGCCCCGAAACAAGAGTGAATAAAACAGCGCACGACAAAAGCGCCAGCCACATTACTTTTTTCATCTGTGGCATCCCCCCACCCCTTGTTAGACTGTTGCCATACAAATTTCTCGGTCAAAGAAGAAATGCCAACGCTACGTACAAGCACTACTCCCACTGGGTCTTGAGCTCAAGTGTCAGCTCGGCCTCTGCTTTCAGGGTTGCCCAGAGGGGCTTCTTGTCGAGCTCGCCCTTGTACGACATTTCGCCTTCCAGCTCCACGTCGCTGATTTTCTTTGCGGAGAGGTTGAACCAGACAGTGCCTTCGAGCTCCATCTTTTTCTTCACCTCTATCTCCGCACTTTTTGCCTTTACCTTGTGCGTGACTTCGACTTCCAGCTCGACGAGGATTCTGGCGCACTTTTTGCCCTCTTTGTTGACCGCCTCTCTCAAGGTGCACTTGGCCAACGCGTGCTTTTGAGCAGGCAGCTCGGGGAAGAACCGCTTGAAGAACGGCTCGAGTTCCTTGGCCTTCACTTCCCACGACTCGCCCTTTGCGATTTCCTTGCCGGGCAGGAAGCAGTTGAACGGGTTGCCGGGCGAGAGGGTTTTCTTGACGGAGTCTGGTATTTCTTCCGTTTCCTGCTCTCCCTCGGGCTTTTCGGGCTTGACCTCTTCGACAGTGATTGTGCCTTTGTTGTTCTCGATGGTGAGTTTCTTGCCATCGAGCGGGGATTTCTCCTCGCCATCCTTTGCGGTGGTGTATTTTCTTTCGACCTTGTGGATTTTTTCCTGCTCGTCGTACTTGAGGGTTTTTTCAGCGTATTTCCGGTCATGCTTCGTTTCGAGCTTTCTTTCCTCATCCACAACCGGCCTGCCGCCGCGTATTCTGCCTAAGCCCGGGCCGCCTCCCTGTCTCTTGACAGTCATGCCGCCGGAGTCGTAGGCTTTTTCAATAACCTTGCCCTCGACGGAGAATTTCAACGTGTTTGTCGTTTCCCCCTCGAGGTCCGGCGCGAGCAGGTACTTCTCCTTGGGCGGCTGCTCGCCCTCCTGCGCCTGAATCAACTGGACTCCAACAAACAGAACGAACAGCAACAATACCAAACTTACAGCAGTCTTCACAGCACTTCCTCCTTCTTCTCTACCAGCCTCTTCCAACCATCTCTACTGTTGCGGATATTTTTTTCGAGGAACCATTCCTCACTACGGTGACCGTGATTTCTGTTCCAAGGGGGTAGCTGCTGACGGCGGACTTGAAGATTCTGGGCGTGTTGACTTTCTGGCTGTTGACGTGCGTGATTTTGTCGCCCGCCTTGAACCCGGCAGACTCCGCCGAGGAGTTGGAGCGGACATTATCCACCAGCACCCCTTTCGCCCGCTTGTCCGGGCGCGACAGGGTCAGCCCGCTGATTCCGCCGTAGCGCCCGCCGGAGACAAAGCCGCCTGCTATGAGACTCTTCATGTACCTCTTAAGCGTGTTGGCGGGAACACAGAAGCCAAGGCCGGTGTGGAAGGAACCTTTGAAGCTGTTGGCGCCATTTTCGTCCGTCCAGACACGGGTGCTCATCCTGGCTATCAGTCCGAGGTACTTCCCGTCGAGGGTGAAAAGAGCCCCGCCCGAGTTTCCGAAGTTTATTGACGCGTCGGTAAGGATGGAATCGCCAATACTCCTGCCGGTGCGCAACGCGCCCACAACGCCAATCGAGAAACCGGGCGGCACAATATCGTAACCGCCATACTGCAGGTTACAGGCAACGCCCGCGGTAATCGCCAGGTCGCCCGCCTTTACAGCATCCGAGTCGGCGAACTCCACAGACGGGAGATTCCCGGCGTCTTTCACCTTGAAGAGCGCCGCATCTATGCCGGGCGCGTAACCGAGGAGTTCAGTCTCAAACGACCCGGCGCCAGGCACTGTTATAGCCCATTCCTTGCTGAACTTCATTGCGCTTCCCACGCAGTGCCAGTTGGTGAGGTAATAAATCCCGCCCTCGTGGGAAAGGAGTACACCCGAGGTCGTCCCCTTGTAAGCGCAGGCTGGCCTCACCTTCTCAATTACCTGCATTATCTTCTGCTGCAGCTTCGGTGCATCGCCGTCCAGGTGTGAGGCCAGGGCGGCAGCCACGCTTACGGAAAGGAGGGTCGCGGCCACCACTGCACAAAATATCCTGAGTTTCATAGACATTCTCCCTGCACTTGGTTAAAGGGCTCTTTTGGAAACATCCTTTGGCCTGTGGCCGAGAGTGATTTTTATCTCGATGGTACTGCCGCCCCTTCTCACCTTAAAGGTCACGGCATCGCCGACCTTGCGGCGCGCAATCTCTTTTTTCAGCTCTTCCTTGGTCTCAGTGAACCCCCAGGCCTGCGTCCTGCCGATATTCATGCCGACGCCTGTTATGAGGTCGCCGCGCTTCAGGCCCGCCTTCTCGGCCGGGCTTCCGGCAATAACACTCTTGACCTTAACCCCTCTGCTGCCAACGCCGGATATACCGGGCTTTATGCCGAGGAAGGGGACAAAGGTCTTGCCCTCCTTCAAGGCGGACCTGAGCGAATTTATCCTGTCAACAGTCATTACAAGGTGGAGCCGCCAGTTGGGCACAAACCTGCGGCCGCGCATAGCCATTCCCAGCAGGTTGCCTTTCACATCAACAACTGCCCCTCCCACATTGCCGGGATTCATGCATGCATCTATGAGAAACTGTTCTTTCGCCTCACCCGGCAGGCAGGTAATTATGCCGGCAGTCATTGTGGGGCTTTTCGGGTCAGGTGCGCGCCCGATAATCATCACCCACTGCCCCAGTTTCAGTTCACCCGCCTTCACAGCTTTGAGGGGAGTCAGGCCGGTTGCTTCAACCTTAACAATGGCGAGGTCTTGCTTGTCACTGTGGGCTATCAATTTGGCAGGTTTAATAGAACCGTCCGGCAGGGCGACCTTGAGCGACTTTATGTCACCGCCTGCGGTCAAGCGGAAGCTGCTCGTCACTATGTACCCGTCGGACGACAGGATTACGCCGGATACGGGACTTGAAGGCCCGTATGAAGCGCAGTGCTTCAACTCTTTCTTCACATCGCTCTGCGGCTGCTCTTCCCGCTTCAGGAGTATGGCAACTGTGGATTTCGCCGCTCCTTTAGCAGTTTCAATAAGGGCGCGCTGAAGCTCTGCAAGGTTGCTGTCAACCACAATTTTCGCCTGCGGCAAGGGGCCTTTCAGGCCTGATTTCTTCATTGCTTTCTCAATTACAGGCTTTATCTCGTTCACGGGAACGGCAAGTCCCAGCCACCTGTGTTTGGAATAGGCCAGCGTCATCATGCCGATAACCCTGCCCGACAGGTCCACCAGCGGGCCGCCGTCGTTCCCCAGGTTTGTCGCTGCAGTCGTCTCGAGCACCCTGCCGGTATAGCATGAATTGCGTTTCACCGGATTGAACGTCACTCCGGGGCCTTCAAAGCATTTGACAAACTTGGCGAGTACGTAGTCGCCTGTATCTTTCAGACTGTATATGCCGCTGAGCGTGCCCATGCTCAGGGCCGCCTCTTCGTCGCTTGCGATGCAGCCCTCCACGTTGCCAAGGGTGTAGGTTATCTGGCCGACTTCAAGAGATTGCGAATCGCCAAGCGCTGCGGCAGGCAGCCCCTTCGCCTTCACTTTCAGAATGACTGTTTCTTTATCTTCGGCTATCTCGACCACCCTGGCTTCAAAAGTTTCGCCCCGTATGGTCTGAACTTTGATACTGCTAACGCCCTGAGGAGGCACCACGCTGCACGTTGTAAGCACCAGGCCCGCCGGGTGCACGATTATGCCGGAGCCGATGCACTTCTTCCCCTCAACAGTCGCAGCTATCGCGACCACGCCCTCGCCCACACTGTCAATTGCCGGGTTATCAAGCGCGGCAAACAGCCCGGCCGGCTGCGCCGGTGAGGTACTTCTGAATCCGCCCCACAGCATCACCACTACAGCAGAGAGAACAGCAACTGCAATAAGCCTGTATCCCTTTACTTGTCGCATCCTGACAGCTCCTTAAATCGTTACTTCGACTTCTACATAACATCCGATGATACGTTCCTGCCGTGGAAAGTGCAGTGAAAGTTTCAGTTCTTTTTTCATCTCACAAAGCGGGCAGCAGGTCAACGTTTCTGTCACTTGACAACGTGTGCCTGGATCTGTTACCATTGCCTTTGCTACAGGTACTTAACAGGTGGAGAAGGCAATGGTAAAAGGAACTACTGTTCTTTCCGTGCGCCGGGGCAATTCGGTGGCAATCGGCAGCGACGGGCAGGTCACCCTCGGCGATACGATACTGAAGGGCGACGCGGTCAAGATAAGAAAGCTCGCCGACGGCAAGGTGATAGTGGGCTTTGCAGGCGCCACCGCGGACGCCTTCGCCCTGCTTGAGCGCTTCGAGGGCATGCTCTCGAAGCACAAGAATGCTCTCAAGCGCGCGGCGATTGAGCTTGCGAAAGAGTGGCGTACAGACAAGGTCCTGCGCCGCCTCGAAGCGGTCCTGCTGGTCGTGGATGCCGAGAACACGCTAATTGTCTCAGGTACGGGTGATGTGGTAGAACCCTCAGAGGGCGTGATAGGCATTGGCTCAGGCGGGCCTTACGCAAGCGCGGCTGCCAAAGCGCTGCTCCGGCATACAAAGATGAGCCCGAAGCAGATTGTGGAGGAAGGGCTCAAAATCGCCTCGGAGATATGCGTTTACACGAATGACAAAATCCACATCGAGGAGCTGAAGTGAAAGATTTGACTCCGCGCAAGATAGTTGAGGAACTCGACAGATACATAATCGGCCAGGATGATGCGAAACGCGCGGTCGCAATTGCGGTCCGCAACCGGTGGCGCAGGCGCAACGTTGGCCCGGAAATGCGGGACGAGGTTGCGCCGAAGAATATCATCCTGATAGGCCCCACAGGCGTCGGCAAGACGGAGATTGCCAGGCGCCTCTCCAACCTGACGGGCGCGCCGTTCCTTAAAATCGAGGCTTCCAAGTTTACCGAAGTCGGCTACGTCGGCCGTGATGTAGAGTCCATGGTGCGAGACCTCGTCGAGGTCTCGGTCAATCGCGTGCGCATGCGCGAGCGCGCGCACGTCGAGAAGAAGGCAAAGGAGAAGGCGCAGGAACGCCTCCTTGACCTCCTGCTCCCGAGGCCGCAGTTCACGCAGGAGAGCGAGACGGAGGAGCAGTCCAGCTACGAGCGGTCCCGGGGAAAGATGCATCAGAAGCTCCGAAAGGGGGAGCTTGAGAAGCGCGAAGTCGAGCTTTACGTTGAGAGCCACACCAACCCGATGGTGCAGGTATTCTCCGCCGCGGGAATCGAGCACATGGGCTTTGAGATGCAGAGCCTCTTTGACAAGCTCAACCCGAGCCACGGCCAGCAGCGCAGAGTACCGGTCGCCGAGGCGCGGCGAATCCTGACGCAGCAGGAGGCGGAGAAGCTTCTTGACCGCGAGAAAATCACCCGCGTGGGTCTTGAAGAGGCGCAGGAGTCGGGGATTATCTTTATTGACGAGCTTGACAAGGTCGCGGTCAAAAGCGGCGAGCGGGGCGGCCACGGCCCGGATGTATCGCGTGAGGGCGTGCAGCGCGACATGCTGCCGATAGTGGAAGGCACAACTGTCGCAACCCGCCACGGGCCTATAAGGACAGACCACATACTGTTTATCGCCGCGGGCGCGTTCCACATGGCCAAGCCCTCCGACCTGATACCGGAGCTGCAGGGCCGCTTCCCGATACGGGTCGAGCTGTCCGCGCTCGGCAGCGAAGAGTTCCTGCGCATCATGGTCGAGCCCAAGAACGCCCTGACCAAGCAGTACCAGGCACTGCTTGACACAGAGGGCGTGAAACTCAAGTTCCGAAAGGACGCGATAGGGAAACTTGCAACAATCTCGGAAACTATCAACCAGAAAAGCCAGGATATAGGCGCAAGGCGGCTCTACACGGTATTTGAGAAGCTGCTCGAGGACCTGCTGTTTGAAGCGCCTGACATAGCGCCTGCAAACGTGACTGTTACCGCAAGGTACGTGGAAGACAAGCTGAGCGGAATCGTGACTGACGAGGACCTCAGCAAATACATCCTCTAAACTAGCGGAGGGACAGGACAGTGAAGTTTGAATTCCCAAAGAAACTGAACCTGGCAAACCTTCCTACTCCGATACAGCAGGTTCGCGGCCTGTCGGAAAAGCTCGGCAGGGAAGTGTACATCAAGCGTGACGACCTGACAGGCTGCGCGACCTCCGGCAACAAGATACGCAAGCTCGAATACGTGCTGGCGGAAGCCAAAGAGCAGGGCGCGCAGGTTGTGATTACTATCGGCGGCATCCAGTCGAACCACTGCAGGACAACTGTCGTGGCATGCCGCGAGGTTGGGCTTGAGCCTTACCTGATACTCCGGGGCGAGCAGGCAGGCCCGCCTGAGGGCAACCTGTTTCTTAACATGCTTTGCGGTGCAGGAGTCCGCTATATCACTCTTGAAGAGTACAAACAGAATCTTGATGCAGTGATTGAGGAAATTGTCAGCGAGCAGGCGAAGCAGGGCAAAAAATGCTACTACTGCCCGGTCGGCGCTTCCACCCCTCTGGGCGCGATGGGGTATTTGGAATGCGCTAGAGAAATCTCGCAGTGGCAGCAGGATAATAACATGACTTTTGACCGCATATATTACGCCGCAGGCTCAGGCGGGACAAGCGCAGGGCTTATTATGGGCAAGAAACTGTACAACATCGGAGCCCGGGTCCGCGGGATAAACGTGGGCGAGCCCCGCGACGAATTTGTTGCGAAGACAGAGGAAATAATGCGCGGGGCGATTGAGCGCTTCGGGGTGGGCGTTGGCTTCTCACGCGAAGATATTGAAATTATCGAGGGCTACTATGGCGCAGGCTACGGCGATGTTCCCGATGAGGCCGCCGCGCTGATACGTGAATGCGCTGTTTCGGACGGCTTGATGCTTGACCCGGTCTATACCGCAAAGGGAATGCTCGGTCTTATCGGCGAAGAGAGGAAACTCGAAGGCGGCAGCGGAGAAAAAATACTGTTCATCCACACAGGCGGTATATTCTCCCTCTTCGCATTCAAACAAAGACTGCTTGAAGGCTCAGCATGCTAAGGATTTATTATATATCCATTTGGATTTACATCATGATTATTATCTGTATCTAAATCCTTATTTCCTTTTGGCCTATTTTGATGTATTTTCCATAATTTATTATCTATAGTTGTGTAATCTGATGTTGTTAAAGGATCATTTAATACACTTGAATAAGTATTAGATTCACCACCACAAAGAATATTTTCTGTTAATTCCTGCATCCAGACATCTTTTATTTGATCTGTTTTACAACTAGCAAAACCCCCAGTAATTGTATAATTGTTAAAATTTTGAGCATTAATTCCTTTTGCAATTGCATCATCATTCCATGTTACATCAATATAATCATCCTGTACAGGACCAACAGGTCTTGTAGCATCTATTTCTGTTATAACAGGATTAGTAAATAAAGGATCAACTTTTTCTATTTCATTATTAATTATATCTTTAGCTATTGCTATTTTTGCAGGATCAACAGGATTACCTGTAGAAAATTCTCTTAAATAAATTCTAAATTCAGGACAAGTTTCCCATTTTTTAATATCTTTATCTACATCATATCTTGTTCTTATACAATATGCTATATGATCTAAAACATCTTGTTTTGTATCTGCAGCTTCTAAAGTTGTAGGAATTACTTTTAAAACTAAATTATCTAATTTTCCTGAATCTTTTTTATTTTTATCAGAAATTAATTTACCTGCTGTATATGTAAAATAATTTGTTTCTAAACCTGTTTTATCATTTACTTCTATTGGATAAATTCCTTCTACAACATCTACTAAGGTTGCTACACCAGTACCATCTGTATCAGCTGAATAAGTTCCTACTTTAACTTCCATTCCTGATAAATCAGTATCATCAGTTACATCTTTTATACTAAATGTAATTGTACTTTTATCTTTAGCATAAACTAAGAAAGAATGTATAGTAGTTTTTTTACCATCATCTATTAAAACATCTATGTTATGAGATTGTGAAGCATCTGCATCTACAGGTGTCCATTGTATTAATCCTGTATTTGGATCTATTGTCATTCCAATTGGTGCAGTTGTTAATGAATAAATTAATGGTTTTCCTTCTGGATCAGTTGCATCTACATCATAAGTATATAATTCATTTTCTATTGCTTCGGTTACTGGAGTAGAAGTTACAACTGGTGGGTCATTTGGAAAGAATATAGGGTCTTTACCATTTGGTTTACAAGCTGTTACAACTGTAGATAGGGCAGCAGCTAAAAGAAATTCTAAAGTTATTTTTCCGATTTTGAGTGTTTCCATCTTCAAGACACCACTAACTTTGGCCCTCTTAAACTCGAAAACATCTTCCACTAAAGTCGCACGCGGCTTTAAGGGTACATTCTGTAGAGCATTCTGGGGAAGGGGATGCATTCGCGGATGTGCTCTGTGCCTGCAATCCATGCGACTGTGCGCTCCACGCCGAGCCCGAAGCCTGAGTGCGGGACGCTGCCGTAGCGGCGCAAGTCGAGATACCACCTGAAAGCATCCTCGGGCAGGTTGTTCTCGCGGATGCGCTTCTGGAGCAGGTCGAGTTCGTCTTCACGCTGGCTGCCGCCGATAATCTCGCCGTAGCCTTCCGGGGCAAGGACATCGAGGCAGCGGGCGGTCTGCATCTCACCGGGGTTACGCTTCATGTAGAACGCTTTGATTTCGGCCGGGTAGTCTGTCACCATGAGAGGCTTTTCGAACTCCTGGGAGAGCACAGTTTCTTCGGGCGAGCCGAAGTCTTTGCCCCACTCAAACTCGAGCCCTTTGCCCTTTATAATATCAACGCCCTCGGAATACGTTATCCGCGGGAAGGGAGGCGTAATCCTTTTGAGAGGTTCGAGGTCCCGCTGGAGTGTTGCAAGCTCGCCGTGGCAGTCACGCAGGACTTCCGTAACGAGGTAGGAGACAAACTCTTCGGCAAGGGCTATAAGACTGTCCAAGTCCATGAAAGCCACTTCCGGCTCGGCCATCCAGAACTCGGTAAGGTGCCGCCTCGTCTTTGACTTCTCGGCGCGAAACGTCGGGCCGAAGCAGAAGACCTTCCCGAACGCAGCGATGGCAGCCTCAATGTAGAGCTGGCCGGATTGTGTGAGGTATGCGGGTTCGCCGAAGTAATCCACCTCAAACAGGGTGGTTGTCCCCTCGCAGGCGGCGGGAGTCAGTATGGGGGTGTCTATCAGGACGTATTCCCTGCCGAAAAAGAAGTCGTATATTGCTTTAATGAGGCGGCTGCGAACGCGCAGGAGCGCACGCTGTTTTGTCGAGCGCAGCCACAGGTGGCGATGGTCCATAAGGAAGCCGACGCCGTGGTCTTTCTTCGTGATGGGGTATTCCTGCGCCTTGCTGACAATGCGGGCGTCTTTGAGAGCCATCTCGTACCCGCCCGGAGCGCGTTTGTCTTCCCGGACAGTGCCGGTCACTTCAAGCGAGCTCTCAAGCGGGAGGTGGTCGAGGTCTTCAAAGAGCTCATCCGGGACATCGCCTTTCTGGAAGACGCACTGGATTATTCCTGTCCCGTCGCGCACAAGCAGGAACTGTATTTTGCCGCTCGAGCGGCGGTTGTAGAGCCAGCCTTTCAGCGTGACATCCTGGCCGGCGTGCCCGGAAAGCTCGCTTACGTAGGTTTGTTCCTTCATTGCATCTTCGCCTTCACAGAGCCAAGCTTCTGCTTTATAGAGCCTTCTTTGTCGCGGCGCTCGTCAATAGATACTGAAGTCACAGCCCGCAACGCCCCGTTCGTAAAGACCATCTCGTGCAGCCTTTTTACCGCCTCGAAGATGCGGTCAATCGAGTCAGCCTCTATAACAGTGGACATTGCTGAAAGCTGCGGCTCGAACCCCATTCTTTCAAGCTCCTTCTGGAATCCGGCCACAAAAGAACTCACGCCCGGCGTGCCCGTGCCTATTGGCACGACTGTTATCTGCGCAATTATCATCGCTGTCCCTCCTGTCCAGCCATATTATATAATATAAGAAAGGCGCGGCGCCTGCAAGGCAATTTGCCTCCCGCCGCGGGGGACTTGCGGAATTCACGCAAAACCACATTGTGCAGCTATGCCCTGCGGGACGCTGCGGCTAACTTCACAAGCTCTTCCACAACCTTCGGGTCGGCGAGGGTGGTGATGTCCCCGAGTTCTTCTGTCTCGCCAGCAGCTATCTTGCGCAGGATTCTTCGCATTATCTTGCCGCTTCGCGTCTTGGGCAAGGCGTCGGCGAACTGGATTATGTCTGGCGTGGCAATGGGGCCAATCTCGCTTCGGACGTGCTTTCTCAGTTCGTCCTTTATAGCGTCGGACTTTTGCACACATTCTCTAAGGGTGACGTATGCGTAAATGCCCTGTCCCTTGATATGGTGCGGGTACCCGACGACCGCGGCCTCGGCGACATCCTTGTGTGAGACCAGCGCGCTTTCGACCTCAGCCGTACCTATCCTGTGCCCTGAAACGTTTATCACATCATCAACCCTGCCCATCAGCCAGTAGAAGCCTTCCTCGTCCACTCTGGCGCCGTCGCCTGTGAAGTAGGAGCCGGGGTACTGGCTGAAGTAGGTTTCCTTGAACCTTTCCGGCGCGCGGTAGACTGTCCGCATCATGCCTGGCCAGGAGCGCTTGATAATAAGATAGCCGCCCTCATCGGTGCCCGCGGGGCTGCCATCTTTCCTGACAACCTCGGGCACAATACCCGGCAGCGGCATGGAAGCAGACCCGGGCTTGGTCGGCACTGCGCCCGGAAGGGGCGCAATGAGTATCCCGCCTGTTTCGGTCTGCCACCAAGTGTCGAGCACGGGGCAGCGTTCGGCGCCAATGACCGCGTAGTACCACATCCAGGCTTCCGGGTTAATCGGCTCGCCGACACTGCCGAGTATTCGCAGGGTTGAGAGGTTGTGCTTGTCTGCCCACTCCCTGCCGTATCGCATGAGCGCGCGGATAACTGTCGGCGCGGTGTAGAAGATTGTTACCCCGTACTTCTCCACCACGCGCCAGTACCTGTCGGGTGCCGGATAGGTCGGCACGCCTTCAAACATCACCGTGGTCGCGCCTGCGGCAAGGGGGCCGTAGACAATGTATGAGTGCCCTGTTACCCATCCGATGTCAGCGGTGCACCAGAAGATGTCGTCATCCTTGGCGTCAAAGACCCATTTGAACGTCTGGCTGGTATAAACAAGGTAGCCGCCGGTGGTATGCAGCACCCCCTTGGGCTTGCCGGTACTGCCACTGGTGTAGAGGATAAAGAGCGGGTCTTCTGCATCCATTTCCTGCGGCTCGCACTGCGACGGTTCGTTTTCGGTAAGCTCATGCCACCAGTAGTCGCGACCTTTGACCATCTGCACGGGTATTTGGGTGCGCCTGACAACAACCACTTTCTCGATGCTCTCGCACTGCTCGAGTGCGGCATCTGCATTGTCTTTCAGGCTGATGACCTTCCCGCCCCGGAAACTTCCGTCAGCTACTATGAGCAGGTTCGAGTCACTGTCATGTATTCTGTCACGCAGCGAGTCGGCGCTGAACCCGCCGAAGACCACGCTGTGTATAGCGCCGATCCGCGCGCAGGCGAGCATCGCAATCGGGAGCTCAGGTATCATAGGCAGGTAAAGTGTTATCCGGTCGCCCTTCTTGGCGCCCAGTTTTCTCAGGGCATTGGCGAACTTGCATACTTCCTTGTGCAGGTGCTGGTAGGTGAAAGTCCTCGGTGGCCCCTTTTCCGGCTCCCATATGAGTGCTATCTTGTTTCGCCTCCAGGTGGGGAGGTGCCTGTCGAGGCAGTTGTGTGAGGCGTTGAGCTTCCCGCCGGCGAACCACTTGATTTGCGCCTTTTCGAGATTTTCCTCGACAACCTTGTCCCACTTTTTGGACCAGTCGAGCTGCTCGGCTATCTCGCCCCAGAACCGCTCCGGGTCCTCGACTGATTTTGCATATAGCTGGCGGTACTCCTCTATACCCTTTACGTAGGCTTTCTCCGCTGTGTGCGGGGGAGGCTCGAACTTCCGGGTCTCGACACTTATTACCTCTATTTCCTTCTCCACCTCGGGCATGACAACCGGGCCATGCATGGGCAGGACTTCTCCCAGGTGCTGCGAGATAAGCTGCACCACAGCACCGCCGGCGGTCTCGTGCAGAGGTACTACCTCGAATTCGATGCTGCCGGCCGCACGCAGCAAGAGCGTTGTGAGCGCCTCAGTGTTCTCTGCCTCGACGATGTTTATGAGCCCGCCTTTACCGCTGACCATGGTGTAGCGGCATCTGACCTTGATTCCCGGAGGTGGCGACCCGAAAATCTCGTTCTCCCTTGCGTGCACCTTCGCCAACTGTTGCGGGTTGTATTTACCCATCAGTGCGAACAACATGTCCTGCTCCTCTCACCAAGAGTTGCTTTTGAACGTTCTTTCTCAGCTATCTCTATTTTGCCTGCTCTGGGGACGTGAGTCAACAGTTTTGGCCTCGATTTATTCCCACTGCTGTTGGGGCAGGCCGTACTGAGTGAAGAATACTCTTGACTAACACGGCCAACAACTTTACCTTGATGCTCGTACAAATCACCAGTGTGTTAGGAGGGAATCCGTATGAAAAGGATTTACTGGTTGGCGATTGTGTTAGGTCTGGTGTTGTTCTTTGTTCTGGCTGAGGTTGGAGCAGCATCGGCCAAGTGGAAAAAGGTTAAGAGTCCGGTTGATGTCACACTCAGGGCTGTCTACTTCGGGGACAGCAAGACAGTTTTCGCAGTTGGAGACAGCGGCACGATAATTATGAGCAAGGATGAAGGCAAGACCTGGAAAAAGCTGAAATCGGGTTCAACTGCAAAGCTGCGCGGCGTGCATTTCACAGGCAAGAAGAACGGCTGGGTATGCGGCGACGGCGACCCCAACGCGCCGAGCGCAAGAGGGCATGTCGTTTCAGGCAGGCCGATGAACTGCGGCACCTGCCTGATTACATCAAACGGCGGCAAGAGCTGGGAGTGCGTCTGGGTCCACACGAATTTTGACCTGCGTTCAATCTGGATGGCCTCTGGCAAGGTGGGGCAGATATGCAATCACGGAGGTTCCAGCCATGCTGACGGGGACAAGGTGCTTACAAGCGACGGGGGCAGGAACTGGAGCCAGAAGCGCATTTACCGCGGCCTGAACGATTGCTGCTGGGTGAATGAAAAAGTCGCCTGGGCTGTAGGCAGCCGCGTCTCGGTGGGCTTCCGTCCCACACCCACCTCGCCGCTCTATACTAACAACACGGTGCGCATAATACACACCTCAGACGGCGGCCAGAGCTGGGCGCCGCAGGACTGCACAGACCACGGCAGGGGAAAGGAACTGCGCAGCGTCTGGTTTGTCAGCTCCAAGTCCGGCTGCGCAGTCGGCGATGCGGGCGCGATTTTCATTACCACAAACAGCGGCAAGAAGTGGCAGCAGGTCAAAAGCGGCACGGAGAAAGCGCTATATGCGGTCTGCTTCACCGATAAGAAAAACGGCTGGGCGGTCGGCGAGGCGGGAACGATTCTCGCAACCACTGATGGCGGCAAGAAGTGGAAGAAAGTGAAGTCGCCTGTCAAGGAAACCCTGTTCGGCCTGCACTTCAACAAGAAGGGAAAAGCCGGAATCGCGGTCGGCACAGATGGCAAAATAATACGCCTGACGCAGTAATAACGTATCCTGCAACTGCCCACTGAACGGGGAGAGATTAAAACACTATCGGAGGGTTTGCGAATGAGACACGCAAGATGGCTGCTGCTTTGTTTTTGCCTGATTTCTGTTTTCCTGCTTTCAGAACTCACCGCTGACACCCCGAAGTGGGAAGTTGTCAAAAGCCCGGTCGAGGTTACGTTGCGCGGCGTATTTTTTGGAGACGAGAATACTGCCTTTGCGGTCGGAGATGACGGCACGGTAATCGCAAGCAAGGATGCGGGCAAAACCTGGCAGAAACAGGAATCGGAATCAAAGGCGAACCTGCGCGGCGTGCACTTCACAGACAAAGACCATGGCTGGGCTTGTGGCGATGGCGACCCGGATGCGCCCAGCGCATCGCCATCTGGGGGGCATGTGCTTAGTGGCAAACCTCTCAAGCGCAGCAATTGCTTGATAACATCCGACGGAGGCAAGAACTGGGAAAGCGTCTGGTTAAACACCAATTTCGAGTTGCGCTCAATATGGATGGCTTCCAAGAAACTCGGCCAGATATGCGCCCACGGTTCCCTGAAGCACCCGGACGGCGATTTGTACAAGACAACTGACGGAGGCAAGACATGGAAAATCAAGCGGGTCTATCGCGGCCTAAACGACTGCTGCTGGGCCGGCAAAAGCCACGCCTGGTCAGTCGGAAACCGCAACGGCGGCAGGGGTCTCAATGACTCGCTTCTTCAGAGGGCACACATAATACACACATCCGACGGCGGCAAAGAGTGGAAAGTGCAAAAGTCCGTAGACCTCGGCGGGTGGAGAAAAGAGCTCTACAGCGTCTGGTTTGCTGACAAAAAGTTCGGCTGCGCGGTCGGCGACCCCGGAGCGATACTGATGACCTCGGACGGCGGCAAGAACTGGAAGCTGTGCGACAAGGTGACTGACAAAGCGCTTTACGCAGTCTGCTTCGTAGACAAGGAGTTCGGCTGGGCAGTCGGCAAGGCGGGGACGATTCTCGCAACCACCGATGGCGGCAAGAAGTGGAAGAAAGTAAAGTCGCCCACTGACGAAACTCTTTACAGCCTGCATCTGAACAAAGATGGCAAGGTCATAATCGCCGTGGGCGAAAAAGGCACAATCATCCGCATCGAGTAATCAGATGCAAAGCCGGCGCTACTATTTCACAGGCCAACTGTAGACCTCTCTTAGAAATTGTACATTAGGCCGAGGGAGTACTGGCGGTCTATATCGTTGCCGGTTGTAGAGCTTGAGGAGCCGTAGGGAATCTTAACCACAACCAGGGCAGAGAGGCCTTTGTAAACAGACAGGACAGCGGTGAGAGTTACAGACCTGAAGGTGCCATCACTGTTGGCGACTTTCACATGATTGCTGCGGTCCTCGCGCGGTATCCAGGTAAGCGAGTGGCCAAGGCCGGCGACAAGCAAGGGCTTCTCAAGCAGCGGATAAAAGAGGTTGGCATCGAGACGCAGGATATCGCCGTGCTGGTACTTCACGCTGTTTTTGCCGCCTGAGAACTCATACTGGAGCGTGGCCACTGCCCGGAGCTTCCCGAAGTTCTGCCTGTAGCCGGCGCCGAGCACCGGGCTTGCCGTGCCATAGCCGGGCTGGTAGCGCGCGGGCAGAAGTAGCCTGTACTGATTGCGCTCTGGAATATCGTCACGTAGCTTGTGCCTGCCGGTCGGAAGCCTCGCGCCGAAACCCAGCCTGAAATGCGTAAAACTTTTCTTCTGCGTGGGTTCTGTCTTTTGGGCGGTTTCCCCCGCCATCTCTGAAAACGGGTCTTTGAGGAGGTCGTCGGGTATTTCCTCCTCGTCCCCGGCGTCCTTGTCTTTTCTGAATATGAACCACTCCGAGAGGTCGAGCCAGGCAGTTATGCGCATATCGCCTGTTCCCAGGGCCTTGTGTTCTGTGAAAGTTGTTTTGTCCTCGCCGGAGTTCATGACGCAGGGCAGTGAGAGCTGCAGGCTCAGCACCCTGCCCGGCTGCAGGTTCAACGATGTGGTAAACGACTGGTAGAGGTCGTCGCCGCTGGGTGCATAGGTGAAGACTTCCGAGAGGGAAAGGACAGAAGGTCTGCCGGCGCTTCCAAGAATGTCATCGAGGCTGCTGACCGCAGCCCCGGACCCACCGGTGGGTCAGCCGGAGGGGCCTCAGCCCTGGGCGAATACAGGCTTCTGCACTGCAAGCACAGCGACGGCGGCAGCGAGGATGAGAATACAGTTGACTCTCAAAGGCATTGCAGCACTCCGCCGAAGAGGCAGGGATAACTAATTCTCCTCTACGAGGTCAACCACCCAGTAGTACCAATCCGGGCCGGTAGGAAAGCACGGGTAAGCAGCCATTCCGATGTGCGTGAACCTGGTGGCCATGAGTATGCTCGGGTCCAGCAGGGGATATACATCCTGGAGGGCCAGTTCGCTGAAGTAGCTGTCCTC
>CAYWBA010000015.1:0-18562 GCA_964455955.1 uncultured Planctomycetota bacterium
GCGCCGTGCCTATCCTGTTCGCCAGGAAGTCCAGCTTCGCCAGCATCACCACTATCACCGGCGCCCCAAGCGCCCAGCGGGTGGGCCTGTAGATGCCCGAGAACGCGGCCGCGCCGAACTCCTCTATCTTCTGCCTGTCGTCCAGCACTACGAACCGCCACGGCTGGACATTCTCAGCCGAGGGCGCAAGTCTCGCCGCCTCAAGGCACGACTCAATCACCGCTCGCGGCACCGGCTTGTCGAGGAAGGCCCGAATGCTGCGCCTCCCGCGTACAAGGTCCATGAAAGTCTTGCTGCTCTTCTGCTCCATTTTGTCCTCGCCAGCCTGTTTTTCAAACTCCTGCGCAGGGTACTCTTTCCCCCGATTCCTGTCAAGCACCCTCCCCCGCGGCAAGCAGCGATTCAACCGTCCTTGAGCCCCGCACAGCCGGGCGAAATTTACAAATGTTAGTTCCAGGCGTGTGGCATAGGCAATTTGTAACTCCCTGCCAGCAAAGAGCGTTACGGAGACGCGATGTCCAAAAACGGGAAAGGCATTTGTAAATTTTTTGCTGTTTTTAGACCGGTTCCGCCAGGATGGCGAATAATTGCCGCAAGTCGTTGCCTCGTAAGGCAGTTGCGTCACGCCAATGCGTGTAGGTTTGCGTAACATCTTGCACCTCAACGGGTTACTCTCACCGCAGAGTCGCGGAGATTCGCAGAGCTCGCGGCCTGTGTTCCAAACACCCCCGGGCTGAAGCCCGGGGCTTCCCTCTGTGTTCTCTGTGCCTCGGTGGTAAAAATGGCCTTTCTCTTTAACACAGCCCTCTATAATCAGCGCGCCAGAATGCCCTTTTTAGGCCACACAAGTTTTTGCGGTTCCGGGCGGTTTACGTAACAGATTTGACAGAATGATGTTGCGAAGCAAAAAAATTTGCGATTTGGCACATCTTTTTGGGGTTGCGATGGTGTGACAAAATTTGTCACGTGTTTTACGTCGCCCTCTATCCCAGATTGGATACGGTTTTGCGGGCGACATCGGCGGGAAGATTAACATTGGCAGTATTTATATCTGTGTGGTTTTCGCAATGTGCTGCAGGCCACGCGCTTCAGCGTGCCGACGGCGTCTAATGCAGAAGATTCCAAAGCCCCTCCGTTTATCGGTGGGGATAATTGTTAAACCAATCCGGGCCGCAGGCGACCTGGCTAAACATCCGCGGCAATGAATGCCGCGGCCTATGATTCGGCTTCCCGCTGCAGGACGAAGATCATGTACTTCACGTTTTCGAGGTAGTTATTGACATCGAGCAGGTGGGGCACACGCTCGTAAAAGCCTTTCTCCATCTTCCTTAAGCCCTTCTTGAAGAGGAACCGCACCAGGCGCCAGAGGAGGAGGTAGAGCCTGCGGCGCTCAATGCTGTGGCGCAGGGAAGAGAGAAATGTCTGCGAAATCGGCACCATGTACTCATCATACATCCTGCGTGCAAGCTCCACCGTCGGCGCTGTCTGGCGGGTAATGTCGCGGGAATAGGCCACCTTGAAGCCGCATTCCTTGACCGCGTTGTAGAAGTCGTCGAGGATGTGCCAGTCCTTGTAATCTCTTTTTGTGTTTGTTCTGAAAGTATCGGAGATGAGTACCGCGCCGCCGGGGTTGAGCGCTTCCCGGCACTTCTGGAAACCGCGGTCGAGCCTCACGTACTGGCAGGATTCCATCTCGAGCAGCAGGTCGTACTTCCTGCCCACCTCGAAGTCCTCGAACCGGCAGTTGTGGAGCGTTTCCCTGTCCGGGTGCTTCTGGAGGATTTTCTCATTGAGCAGCAGGTCGGGTGAGACCAGCTCGACCTCGTGCCCCTTGTTTTTGAGCTGCAGGGCGACCTCGCCCGTTCCGCAGCCGATGTCGAGAATAGTTTTTGTCTCCGGCGGCATCTGACTGAGGACCTCGTTGACATACCGCTGCTGGGCGGCGGGTATGGACTGGTAGGTCACCGGGTCGCCCCAGTTCCAGTAGCCGAAGTGGAGGAGGTCAGAGCGGGTAACGCTGAGTGCAAGCTGCAGGCCGAAGTCCTTGCGAGTAGTCATGTTTTTAAGTCTCCGTTCTCGAAGACCATCATAGCAGAGGTGGCGGTGTGCGCAAGGAATTACTGTTTTTGATTTGGGGGTTTACCTTGCGCCGTATGAGCGCAGGAGCTGGGCGATTTCCTGCTTTCTGCGGGATACCGCCCTGTCCAGGGGTGTTTGTCCATAGCGGTCTTTTGCGAAGATGTCTGCCCCTTCTGCGATAAGGAGTTTGACTGTTTCGGTTCGGCCACAACCAGCAGCCTTGTGCAGAGGTGTCCTGCCACTTTTGTCCTTCGCTTCCATGTCAGTACCCCAGGCCATGAGCATCTTAACGACTTCCACATGGCCTGCGTCTGCAGCATGGTGCATAGGGGTTCGCAGGTCCTCGTCTTTTTCATTGACGCCTGCCCCTTTTTCAAGGAGGAGTTCGACCACTGATTTATGTCCCTGGCTTGCAGCATCGAGAAGCGGGCTCCTGTTGAAATAGTCTCTGACATGGATGTCAGCTCCTTTGGCAATACAAAGTTCTACAATTTCCCTGCTGCCGTAGTAGGCTGCCCACTGCAGCGGCGTATTCTTGCCCTCGTCTCTTACGAAGACATCGGCTCCTTCCGCCACGAGGAGTCTGGCGACTTCTACGCGCTTGTTCCTTGCCGCTGTGTGAAGGGGCGTGTTGCCGCTGCGGTCCCTGGCGAAGAGGTCGGCGCCCTCCGCGATAAGGAGCTCCGCGACTTCTGCACGTTTCTGCCCCGCTGCCTTGTGGAGCGGTGTCTTTCCGTTTCTGTCAATCGCGTATACATCTGCCCCGGCCCGGATAAGCAGTTCGGCAACTTTCCTGGAGCCCCCATGTACAGCCTTATGAAGCGCCGAGCCGCCTTTGTTGTCCTTCGCATCCAAGTCCGCACCCTCGTCTATCAGGAGCCTGGCCACCTCAACCTTCCCGCCCAACGCTGCCCCGTGCAGCGGCGTGCTGCCTTTTTTGTCGCAGGCATTCGGGTCCGCCCCTTCGTTAATGAGAAACTGCACAATACCTGCGCTGCCCTTGCACGCTGCACTGTGAAGAAGAGTGGCACCGCAATTGTTTCTCACATCAATGTCAGCACCTTTTGAGATAAGGAGTTTTGTTGCCTCCCGGCGACCATTTTTGACAGCTTCTTGCAGGGGCGTGTTTCCGCCATCGTCTCGTACCTTGTAGTCAGCGCCCTTTTCAAGCAGCAGCTTGACAATTTCCACCTGCCCGGCCGCGGCCGCTTTGTGCAGCGGGGTTTTGCCCTTCTTGTCCCTGGGGTCCACCTGAGCGCCTTTGGAAAGCAGGAGCGCCACCATTTCTTTCGACGCAGACTTGGAGGCGCATGCAAGGTGCAGGGGCGAGCACCCGTTCGCATTCTGTGCATTGACGTTAGCAGACCTGGCGATAAGCAGCCTGGCTATTTCCTCATGGCCCCCTTCAAGCGCCGCGTGGAGCGGGGTGTTGCCGTTTGTAATGGCTGCATTGACGTTTGCCCCGCTCTCGATAAGGAGCTGGGCTATTTCCAGGTGCCCGCCGCCTGCCGCAGCGTGCAGCGGGGTGGTTCCGTCATTGCTTTTTGCGCAAGCTTCGGCCCCATTGGCCAGCAGGAGCATTGCAATTTCTGTCTGTCCTTTGAGTGCCGCGTGGTGAAGCGGGGTCAAGCCGCCTTTTGTCCGCGCATTGACATTAGCGCCTTTGATTATGAGAAGCCCGGCCAGCTTCTCGTGCCCGAACTTGCAGGAGAGGTGCAAGGGCGTCCGGCCCTTCTCGTTTTTCTTGTTGACATCAGCCCCGCCTGCGATAAGCAGGGTGGCAAGCGTCAGGTCGCCCTTTGCCGCCGCTTTATGCAAAGAGATTTCAGGGGAGTTGTCAGCCTGCTCCGGGTCCGGGGTGACCGGGTCCTGCGAATAGTCCTCTGTAGGCACGCATCCTGCAATGGCGAGACAGAGGCCGAAAGCAAGAAAGACCTGTTTCATAGCTATGGCCCTTTGTGAGACAGACCTGTCCCGCCATTAGAAATGTACAACAGGGGCCGGCAGGATGTCAAATCAGGCCAGGATGATTTTGTGAGATGTTAAATCAAACCGGCGAAGCCGCCGAATGCGAGCGCCATAAACCCTGTGCAGATAAAGGCGATGGGGACGCCTTTGAGAGACTCGGGTATTGCCGCCTCTTCGAGCCGTTCGCGTATTCCCGACATGAGGAGCATGGCGAGCGTAAAGCCGATACCGGCCGCGATGCCGTGGATAGTAGCTTTGAGGAAGGAGAACTCGACCGGCGCGCCCTGGCCCATCTTGGCGAAGAAGGTCTGCGAGTTCAGCACCGCGACACCGAGGACTGCGCAGTTGGTGGTAATAAGCGGGAGGTAAATCCCGAGCGCGTCGTAGAGCTGGGGCGAGGCCTTCTTGATAAACATCTCGACGAACTGGACCAGCGTGGCTATCACGAGGATATATGTCAGCGTGCGCAGAATAAGGACGAAGTCAAAGCTGGCTGGCACTGCGTCGGAATTGAAGAGGTGGACGATGTTGTAAATCAGGTTGTACTCCGTCGGCGCCAGGAAGAGGATGTGGATTAGCCACGTCGCCACCGAGGCGAGGGTCATGACGAAGGTTACGGCCACGCCCATGCCGAGCGCGGTCTCGGTCTTCTTTGAGACGCCGATAAACGGGCAGAGGCCGAGGAAACGCGCAAGCACGAAGTTCTTGACAAGTATCGCACCGATAATAATTGCAATGAAGTCACCCATGGATGCTCCCCGTGCAGTTTACTCTGTTTCTTTCTCTTTCTGCTCTTCTTTTTCCTTCTGCTTCTTAGCCTTCTGTGCAGCGCGCTTCTCGTCCAGCTCCTGCTGCGCGGCCTGCAGGGCCATTACTCTGTCGCCGGCGAGTGCGAACTTGCTTTTGCGAACCTTGACCAGCTTGCGCCACCGGAAGAGGCCGAGAAGCAGGCCGATAATAAGGAACGCACCGGCCGGGCTGCTCAGCGCGCCTATCGGCTGGATATAGTTTTTGGCAGCTTCGAGGTTCCATATCTGGATGCCCCAGAGCTTTCCCGAGCCGGCTATTTCGCGGATGCTTGAAATAATGGAGAGCGCGATGAGGAAGCCGATTCCGATTCCGAGCGCGTCGGCGATTGAGAGGAAGGTGCTTTTCTTGGAGGCGAATGCCTCCGCCCGGCCGAGGATTATGCAGTTGACGACGATAAGCGGCACGAAGATGCCCAGCGCCTTGTGAAGCTCCGGCAGGTAGCCGTGCATTGCGTTGTCAACAATTGTCACGAAGGTTGCGATAACCGCGATATAGCAGGGGATGCGAATCTCAGCGGGAACTATCTTTCGGATAAGCGATATTATGATGTTGCAGCAGATAAGAACGAAGGTGGCTGCCAGGGCCATGCCGACGCCGTTCTGCAGGCTGGTCGTGACGGCGAGCGTGGGACAGAGGCCCAGCAGCAGTACGAAAACAGGGTTCTCGGCCCAGATACCTTTGGCAAACTCGCCTGCGAAAGTACCTCTTTGCATCTTCCTCTCCCGTGTTGTTGCGCGCAGCCGGTATTATACCGGCCGCCTGCGGCACGTCAAGTGATGATGGAGTAAAATCTCACCTTCTCCCTGCCGGGCCTCGCAAAGGCGGTTACAGATGGCTGGAGGTTTTGCTTGACTTTGCGCGTGCAGGTGCTAATATGTTATGATGTTGATGGGCCAGACAGATAGAGCTTTCCTGACAGGAGGCGGCAATGAAGAACTTGAAGCTGATATGGGTTGCGGCGATGCTTGCGGCATTCGTTCTGGTGTGGGGGCCGGCGACAGCGCAGGAGCCGGTGAAGCCGGACCCTCCCGACAAGCAGGAAAAGCCTGACACACCTGACAATAAGGGTCCTGAAGAGCCGGACAAGCCGGAAAAAGAGGAGCCGGTTGAGGAGAGCAAGGAGGGGCCGCCCTCGCAGATATACCTCAAGGATGGGATGTATGTTGTCGGGGAGCTGAACCTGGAGGTCTTTGAGATAGAGACTGCATACGGCAAGCTTGTCGTCCCGAAGGAGCAGGTGGTAAAGATTCGCATAGGAAAGGCGGCCGACCAGGAGCTCAAGAAGAAAATCGAAACGCTTATAGAGCAGATTGGCGACGAAGAGTACAACGTGCGCGAAGCGGCGAAGAAAGCCCTGCAGGAACTCGGCCGGGTTGCCCTGCAGGAGCTGCGCGAGGCGCTAAAGAGCGAGGATATAGAGGTAAAAACCACTGCGGAAGAGATTGTCCGGGAGATAGAAGCGCAGAGCCCGCCCGATGCGCAGGAGTACATAGATGATGACGAAGTGGAAACGGTGAAGTTCACAATACGCGGCACCGTGCTTATGGAGGAGCTGAACATATTCACCCGCTACGGCACGCTCAAGTTCAAGAAGAAGGACATAAGGAGCATAACCATCGGCCGGCCCTCGGGCGTGCAACAAATCCTCACCGTCACCGGGGCCAGCAACTCCGGCCCCAGCTCGATGCTGGATACGGGCATAAACATTCGTAAGGGGGACAAGGTCACCATTACTGCAAGCGGAACTGTTTACATCCGCCACTGGGGACTCAGCGTCAGCCCCGATGGCAACCAGAGCTCCGGGACCCAAATCTCCGGCATCCCTGCCGGCGCGCTAATGGGCAAGGTGGGCAACAACGGGCCCCTGTTCCTGGTCGGCTCTTCGCACAAGAGCACCGCTGACCGGGCCGGCAGGCTGTTCCTCGGAATTGCGGTGCGCGACCGCTACTCCAACGAAGGTAATTTCAAGGTCAAGGTCGCCATAGAAAGAAAGTAGCTTTCTTCGCGCCCTGTCGTTGCGCCGGAAGACAGCAAGTTTGTGGGCAGGCACTGCCTGCCGCAGAGGAACCTGTTTCCCCCGGGTCGTCCGGCGGCGGCTCGCCGCAGGCCCCGGCGAAGTCTGCTCTACTAACTCAAAGAACAGGGGAACAGGTGAACAGGAGAACTGCTGCCGCGGCATCGCAGGCCCCGGCCGCGCTCTGGGCGGCGGGGGTTTTCACTCTCGCCTTTATCCTGCGCCTGGTCTACATTCTTGAAATAAGGGCCTCGCCCTTTTTTGAGAACCTGGTGATTGACTGCGCACGCTACTGGGACTGGGCGGGCAAAATCGCCGCCGGCGACTGGGCCGGGAAGGCGGTCTTTTACCAGTCACCCCTCTACGCCTACTTCCTTGCGGTGATTCAACGCTTTCTGGGGGCCGACCTTCTCGCCGTGCGCCTCCTGCAGGCCCTTATCGGCTCGGTTAGCTGCGTGCTGATAATGCTTATCGCCCGCATGCTCTGGGGCCGGCGTACCGGGCTTCTTGCAGGGGTCCTCGCCGCCTGCTACGGGCCATTTATCTACCACGACGCCATGGTTATGAAGACTGTCCTCTCGGTCTTTCTCGCCGCGCTGGGGCTGCTTCTGCTCCTTCACGCCTTCGACTCACGAAAGCCTCTTCTCTGGCTGGGCTGCGGCCTGGCGTGGGGGGCTGCGGCGCTCGTGCGCGAAAACTACCTGCTTGTGGCCGGGGGCTTCGCGATATGGCTGCTTGTGCGCTACCTGCGAAACAGGCCGAAAGAAAAGCTCGTCCCCTTCTGGGCCTTTGTGGGTGGGGCGGCTATTGCAATACTTCCGGTCGCAATCCGGAACGCGGCCGTCGCGGGCGAGTTCGCCCTCGTCACAAGCCAGGCGGGCCAGAACTTCTACATCGGCAACAACCCCGCCAACAGGACCGGGGGGTACGAGGTGCCGGAGTTTGTGATAGCCAACCCATACTGGGAAGAGAAGTCTTTCCGCAAGTTCGCCGAGCGCTCAACCGGCAAAAAGATGTCCGCGGGCGAAGTTTCGGCATTCTACCGCAGCCGCGCACTGTCCTGGGCAGCGGCCAACCCGGGCAGGGCGGCTCTGCTTAACACGAAGAAATTCCTGCTCTTCTTCAACAACTACGAAGTTGCAGACAACCAGTCAATTTACTTTATGGAGCGCTACTCGTGGCTGCTGAGTCTCGATTTTGTGCGATTCGGGATTATTGCCCCCCTCGGCCTGCTGGGATTTGTCCTTCTCTGGAAGGGCCGGCGGCGCCTCGCCGCGCTCTACATCTTCGCCGCAGTCTACGCGGCGGGCACTGTCCCGTTTTTCATCTTCGGCCGGTACCGCCTGCCGGTCACCTTAGCGCTGCTGCCGCTTGCAGCGTTCTCCATCTCGTGGATAGCGCAGCACGCCCGCAAGCGCAACTGGCGGGAACTCAGGAAGCCCGCCATAGTTCTCGGCTGCCTGTTCGCCTTTGTCTATCTGCCCATCTACCGCTACCACGGCGAGGCAATGGCGATGCGATATATCAACCTCGGCCAGATACATCTTCGCCTTGGCCAGACACGCGAGGCGCTGGAGGCATATGCCGGGGCCTCGAAGCTCCTGCCCGGGGCGGCCGAGCCGCATCTCTACGCGGCGCGCGCCCTCGCCGCCGCCGGCCGGTTCACCGAATCGGAAGCGCATTTCCGCGCCGCTATCCGCAAAGCCCCTTCCATGGCGGGGGCGCGCATCGCGTTTGCCCGCTTCCTGTTTGACAGGGTGGGCGCATTTTTCGAGGCGTACGAAATGCTTGAAACGGCGTTCCCCCTGGAGCCCGGCAACACGGAGGCGAAAGAGCTCAAGGAAGCTATCCGGGCCGCGCTCACCGACACCGAGTTCTACCGCGAGAAGCTCCTGGAGGACCCGGATGATGTCTGGGCCCTGACCGGCCTGGGCGTCGCGGCGCTCTTGCGGCACGACCACGAGAACGCCTTCGCGCCGATTGAGAAGGCGCTGAAGCTCAACCCCGAATACATACCTGCAAACAACGCCATGGCACTGGCCCAGCTCTGCGTGGAAAACCACGCCGCAGCCGCATTCTACGCAAGGCGGGTGCGTGAGCTCGGCGGCACCCCGTGGTCCGCTGTCGAGGAAGGGCTCGCGCACGAGCACGGCCATAACCACCACGACGGGCACCACCACGAGCACGACAAGTGAGATTCATCTTCCTGTTCCCGGTCTTTTTCCTTGAAAGACGGTTCCGTAATGCAAAAGATATTGATATGAAGATTGGCGTGCTTTCAATCGTCTAAGGATTTGTAGTGGCTTGCCACTTTTGAAAATAGCTGTTGCGTTTCATGTATTCTGTAAAGACGTAAACAGGAACGTGCAATTTCAATAATGACGGTGTAGCAGGCTAAACTCTCTCAGGGAGGACACAAAAATGAAGGCATCAATTCGCCCGGCCGCGGTCGCCGCAACCCTGCTCCTGACTCTCTCTGCAGCAATGCTGGGCTGCTGCGATGGAACCACAACTGTCCATTACGGGGGCGGCGTCGGGTTTATCAGCTACAACGTTGACCTTGTCTATGAGAACTATGACCAGGAGAATCCCGCCTGCGTTTACGCAGTATCCACCGATGAGTACTTTGTCGCCTGGCAGGAGTCCCGCAACGCCGCCGACTACGACATCTACGCCCGGTTCTACGAGAGCTACAGGGCGCAGCCCGCATCCTCCGAGATTGTCATCTGCACCGCAAGCGGGGACCAGGAATTCCCGAAAGCCGCTTACAACCCGGCGGACGGGGAGATACTGATTGTATGGGAAGACTACGAGGCAGGCGACTCCGACATCTGGGGCAGGATTGTGGATGTTGCAACCGGCCTACCTGTCGCCCCCGACTTTCCCATCGCCACCACCATCGGCATAGATGAGCTCGAGCCCGGCGCTACCTACAACCCCGACGACAACAGCTACCTCGTAACCTGGGATGAGTACACCGGCACCGATATTGACGTAATGGGGATTATTATCGAGGCTGACGGCACCGCACCGGCCCCGGAGTTCTTCATAACCCCGACAGATGAGGACCAGCAGTCCGCAGTCGTCGCATACGACACCGCCCTCGACCGGTACATGGTGGTCTTCATGGACTTCTACGCCAACCCTTTCGAAAGCGACCTCTACGGGCAGATAGTAGCTTTCGACGGGACGCTTATCGGCAGCGAATTCGCCATAAACGACGAGGACTTCGACCAGCAGTTCCCCGTACTCGCCTTCAACCCGGACAACAACCGCTTCCTCATCGCATGGGAAGACAACCGCCTCAGCGACTGGGACTCGGTAGCCCAGGAGCTGCTCCCCAACGGGTCGGCCTACGATAACCATTTCCTTATCACCCCCTTTTCCTACGACCAGCGCTATCCCGCCCTGTCCTACAATCCCGACAGCGAAGTCTATCTCGTGCTCTGGGAGGATGACTCCTACGGAGAAACTTACATCTTCGCCCGCATGCTCTCATCGGCGGCCGGCTACCTCGGCTCGAGCACGTGGATAAACGACTACCTCACCAGAAGTGTCCAGGCCGCGGCATGCGCAAACACGAACTACGGCGAGTTCCTCGCAGCCTGGGGCAGCCTCGAAGGGCCCGACTACGACATCCTCGGGCAGTTGCTCTACTAAGCGCGCATCCCAACCTTGACACGAGGCGCAGTCGCTGGTACGATTCCGGCCAATGCCAACCCGGATTTCTCACAAGGATTTGCCGTGAGGGTAGCTATTGACGTCTCAAGCGCCATCCGGATTCAGGGCACGGGAGTTGCGCTCTACATCAAGAACCTCTGCCGCGCGCTTGCGCAGGTAGCGCCGGAGGGAGAGTTCTTCCTCTATTACCGCTTCTCCCGCGTGCGAAAGAGCAGCCTGTTCCTGAAGCCGCCGGGGCCGAACTTCAAGGAGCTGACCTGGCCGGCTTTTCTAACGTCATCCAAGAAGCCGGACATCACCCATGGCCCTGACGCGCGGCTCCTGCGGCTGGGACGCGCCGCACAGGTAGCCACAGTCCATGATGTATTCTCGCTTGTAAGCGACCGCTGGGCCGATGCCGGGTTCCGCCGGAAAAAGGCTGCCCGGTACGCCCGGATAGCCCGCAGCGCGCGCCTTGTCATCTGCGACTCCGAATCCACCGCAAGAGACTTCTTAACGACATTCCCGGAAGCATCGGGCAAGCTGCGCGTTGTGCCGCTGGGCGCAGGCCCGGAGTTCGCGCCCAGGAGCGAATCGGAGTCTTCGCCCGTCCTTGCGAGGCTCGGCATCCGCAGGCCTTACATCCTGCATCTCGGCAATATCGCAGTTCGCAAAAACCTCCTGCGCCTCATCGGGGCTTTTGAAGCGCTCGCCCCGGCCTACCCCCAACTGCAGCTCGTCCTTGCCGGCAGGCCCTCCTACGGCCACGAGGAGATTCTCGCAAAAGTCAAAAGCTGCGCCTGCCGGGACAGAATCAGCCTCCCCGGGTATGTAGGGGCAGATGACCTGCCTTTTCTTTACAGTGCCGCGCAGGTATTTGTCATCCCCTCCCTTTACGAAGGATTCGGCCTGCCCGCACTCGAGGCGCTTGCATGCGGCACGCCTGTTGTGGCTTCAAACACCTCCTCGCTCCCGGAAGTCACAGGCGAGGCTGCTGTTCTTGTCAACCCCCAAAAAGAGATGGAAATTGCCGGCGGTATTGATAAGCTCTTAAGCAATCCATCGCTGCGGGCGAAACTCGCGCGCGCGGGGCGCGCGCGCGCAAAGACCTTCACCTGGGAGCAAACAGCGAAAAAGACCCTGACCGTTTACAGGGAGGCGGTCTCTTGAGCCGGTGGCACCGGCGCCCACGACAACCATTCGCAAGGGAACAGGGGAAACAGGCGTAAGCAGGAGAACTAAACCTTGTCTCGTGAACCCAGACCCTGGGAGGACTACAAGCTCTGGTCGCATCCGAAGACGCACGCGAAGGTCTGCGAGATTATCTCGCGGCTGCCGCGCGGGCGCCTGCTTGACATTGCATCCGGCGAGGGCGCGCTGAGCGCTGCCGCATCGGGGATGGGGTTTGAGGTCACCGCATGCGACCAGGCGCCGGAGAACTTCAAAGCGCCGGGTATCGAGTGCGTTCGCTGCGACCTGGATGAGAAACTCCCTTTTCCTGACGAAAGTTTTGAGTGCGGCGTCTGTATTGAAGCAATCGAGCACCTGCGCGACCGCTACGCATTCCTAAGCGAGTGCGCAAGGGTGCTTGCGCCCGGGAGCAAGCTCGTTGTTACCACCCCGAACATTTTGAACCTCGAATCCCGCCGCAGGTTTTTCACAAGCGGTTTTTTCCCGCTGTTTACGCGCCCTGCGAACGAGTTTGAAAACGACCCGGCCCACACCCACATAAACCCCGTGCCTTACTATTATCTGAGGCATGCCCTTGTGCAAAGCGGCTTCAAGATGGTAAAAGTTTGTACCGACAGGTACCGAAAGAGCGCGCTCGCCCTGGCCTGGCTCTATCCTGCGGTTGTGCTTGGCGCAAGGCACAGCATCCGCAAAGAGACAGACCCGCGGCAGCGCGCGGTGAACCGGGAGATTGTAAGGACTATGTGTTCGGCGCCGGTGCTTTTCGGCCGGACCCTCATCGTTGTAGCGGAGCGCGTATGAAGACTGCAATTGGAATGCTCAGGTCAATGCGGCCGGTGGAAGCGGCCATCAAGAACCTCTTCGTCGCGGCAGCGCTCGTCTTCGGCAAGAAGGCCGAGCAGTCTGAAGCTTTGCTTACAATCGCCTTCGCCTATGCTGTCTTCTGGCTCATCTCCGGCTGCGTTTATATCCTCAACGACCTTCTCGACCGCGCCTCGGACAGGGAACACCCGGCAAAGAGCGCCCGCCCCATCGCAAGCGGCCGGGTCGGGACTGCCCCGGCTGTTATCTTCATTCTCGTGGTGCTTTCCGGCAGCTTTGTCTGGGCGTGGTTCATATCGCCCCCATTCGCCCTTGTGGCAGGCATATACCTCGCGCTCAATATCTCATACTCGGTCGGCCTGAAACGCATCGTCCTCATAGACGCGATGGTTGTGGCGATGGGGTTTCTGCTGCGGGTAGTGGCCGGCGGCGTTGCGATTGATGTGGAAATCCGGCCGTGGATTCTTGTCTCAACGATGCTCCTGGCACTGCTTCTGGCGTTTGCCAAGCGCCGGCACGAGCTGGTGCTGCTCGGCGACGAGGCAAAGTCCCACCGCGGGGTGCTGGGCGCTTACTCGGCCCGCCTTCTCGATCAGATAATAGGCGCGCTGACCGCGGCGGTTATCATCACCTACTGCCTCTACACGCTCAACCCCGAGACGCAGGCGAAGTACCATACGGCCCGGCTGCCCTACACAATACCGTTTGTGATGTACGGGGTCTTGCGCTACCTGTACCTGATACACCAGAAGGAAGGCGGCGGCCACGTGGGCCGTACGCTGCTTACCGACCCGCCCCTGCTAATTGATGTGCTTCTGTGGGGAATCTCCGTCCTGCTCATCATCTACGTCTGGCACTGATGCACCCTGTTCCCGCGAGTCTGGCGCTTTCGAACCAGCCTCGCCGTTTTCCACAAGCGCGGAAAGTGCCCGGGCAAGCAAGACAATTGCGGCCCATATCACCGCTCCCAAAACTCCCTGGAGAATAAGCGGGGCGATGACCCGAAACGGAGTGAGTTCAACACGGTAAGGAAAGCAATCAAACCCAAACAGTTCGCTCAAGAGAAGCCCCGGTGCTGCAAGAACTCTTCCCAAGTCCCAAGCCAAGCTGATCATGCCACCCGGAGGAGCCAGCACCATAAGGAACCCCCCGAAGCCATACATGCATATTCCGACCGAGAAGCCGATGAGAAGGGTTTTTCGCAGTTTCATATCCGCTCCTCTGTTGGCCGGGAGATGTGTTTCTTCGCCCGGAGAATATAACCTCCGCCGGTTGAATAATCAAGCCCCGGCTGCGGGTTGCGCTACGGGCAAATTTTTCCTTGACACAGCTATTTCCATATGTAAAATATTCAGCAAGTTAAATGTTAGATTTCTGAATATTTCTGAGGGGCGCCTGCCGGGAGGCGAAATGGAGATAGAAGAAGTCATTGCCAAGATACGGCGGATTGGCTCGCTGGTGAAGAACCTGTCGCGGCGGCTGGACCGCCCGCGGGGGAAGCAAAGGGGCACTCATCCCGACCTGACGTTCTCGCAGGCGCGCACAATCTGGCTGCTTGACGAGGTCGAGTCCCACACCATGAGCGAGCTTGCCGCCCTCTGCAGTGTCAGCCGCCCTGCCGCCACTTCGAACGTGGACACCCTCGAGAAGCTCGGCGTAATAGAGCGTTTTGCGGACCCTTCCGACCGCCGGGTAGTGCGCATACGGCTCACGGAAAAGGGCAAGAAGTGGCACCGGGAACACAGGCGCCACCACAAGCAGCGCATGGCGCGTCTGCTGCAGAAGCTTTCCCCCCAGGAACGCAAAGAGCTTGCCAGCTCGCTGGAAAAGATGTACAATATCCTGAGCCGCATAGACCCGCTTCCCCGGAACAGTTCTTAGCCAATTATAAGGTCCACGCCTTCCATCTCGTCAGGTGCATCAAGCCCTAACAGGTGAAGCAGCGTCGGCGCCACATCAGCAAGTTTCGCATCTTCGGCACGCAGGCTGGCGCTTTTGAGGCTGTTATCCACCAGAATGAGATGGACCGGGTTTGTCGTATGCGCGGTATGGGGCTGGCCGGTCTCGGGGTCAACCATGAGCTCGCAGTTGCCGTGGTCCGCCGTTACGAGTATGCAGCCACCTTTTGCAAGGACCGCGTCCGTAACCCGCCCCACGCACCCGTCAACGACTTCAACCGCATTGACTGCGGCATCGAAGACACCGGTGTGGCCCACCATGTCGGGGTTGGCGAAGTTGAGCACAATAAGGTCGTAGATGCCGGAGTTGATTCTTTTAAGCGCTTCTTCCGTCACGCCGTGGGCGCTCATCTCCGGCTGCAGGTCGTAGGTTGCAACCCTGGGCGAGGGCACGAGGCAGCGGTCCTCGCCGGGGAAAGGCTGCTCGACCCCGGAGTTGAAGAAGAAGGTTACGTGCGCGTACTTCTCCGTCTCTGCAATTCGGAGCTGGCGCAGGCCGCGCTCGGAAACAACTGTCCCGAGATTGTTTTTTGTCGCGTGCGGCGGGAAAGCCACCGGCGCAGGGATGCCCTCCTCGTACTCGGTCATCTGCACCAGGTGGGGCCTGACAAACTCCTCGCGCTGCCAGCCGTCGAAGTTCTCGAAGGTGAACGCTCTTGTTATCTGGCGCGCCCTGTCGGCCCGGAAGTTGTAAAATATCAGCGCGTCCTCCGTGCGCACCGTGGCGACCGGCTGCCCGCCTTCAAGGATAACTGTCGGCAGAACAAACTCATCCGTCTCCCCGCGCTCATACGCCTGTTTCAGTGCTTCCCCGGCGCTGCTTGCGCTCTCGCCGCGGCCGCAGGCCAGGGCGTCGTAGCCTTTTTTCACCCTGTCCCATCGCTTGTCGCGGTCCATGGTATAGTATCTTCCCGCAATGGTGGCTATCCGCCCCGCTCCTATCTCGTCACATTTCTCCTCCACCTGCGCGATGTACTTGAGCGCGCTTTTCGGGGGCGTGTCGCGGCCGTCAAGCAGGCAGTGGATATAAACCCGGTCAATCCCGCGCTCTTTTGCCATGCGCATTAGCGCGTAGAGGTGGTTCAGGTCGCTGTGCACCAGGCCGTCGGAGCAAAGGCCCATTAGGTGCAGCGCGGAGCTGTTTTGCTTCACGTAATCCATGGCGCCGAGGAAGGCCTTGTTTTCGAAAAACGAGCCATCCGCTATCGCGCCAGTTATGCGCACCTGCTCCTGCTTCACAATCCGGCCGGCGCCGAGGTTGAGGTGGCCGACCTCGGAGTTGCCCATAATCCCCGGCGGCAGGCCGACCTCGCGGCCCGAGGCGGCCATGAGTATCCAGGGATACTCCCGGTAGAGTCTGTCATGGACCGGCGTCTTCGCCGCGGCGATTGCGTTGCCTTCCGTCTCCTCGCGAAAGCCCCAGCCATCGCGCACGAGCAGCATGACCGGCCTTTTTCCTCTGGTGCTCACTCGGCCTCCTCCCTGCTCCGCGGAATATAGAGTCTTCTGCCATCAAACATCCACTGCTTATCGGTCCAGTTCCCGTCTGCCGGTTGAGCTTCCCGGAAGGCCTGCATTTTTGCATCGAGATTATCGAGGTAGTGCAGCGCCATGGCTTCCGCAGTCATAGGCAGCTTTGGCGAGCCGAACTCATACTGCCCGTGGTGGCTCAGGATTAAATGCTCGACCTGCATAAGCACATCTTCAGGGAACGCCTTAATCTGCGAGGCTTTATCTCTCACAATCCCGGCCCCTATTACAAGGTGCCCGAGGAGTGAGCCGCGGTCGCTGTACCTGAACGCGCGCCTGTGCTCGATTTCCTCGACCTTCCCGACGTCGTGCAGCAGCGCGCCTGTAATCAGGAGGTCGCGGTCAAGCTGCGGGTAGTTTTCGAGTACACCAACCGCCATGCGCGCAACCCCGATTGTGTGCTCGAGCAGCCCGCCGATGTAAGCGTGGTGCATTGAAACCGCGGCTGGGCAGCGCGCAAAAGCGGCCATAAACTCCTTATCGCCGAAAATCGCATCCAGAAGCTTTGCAAGCGCGGGGCCCTTGACCTTTCCGAGGAGCCTGGTGAACTCCGCCAGCATTTCCTTTGGGTCATGCTCGCTTGCAGGCAGGAAGTCGGCAAGCTCTATATCTTCCTCTTTCACCTCTTTGAGGTGTGATACAATGAGCTGCATCTTGCCCTGGTATGTTTCGACATTGGCGCGCACAAGGATAATATCATCGGGCGAGAAGCTTTCATAGAGCTGGCGGCTCGCATCCCAGAACTTGGCGTTGACAGAGCCGGACCTGTCGGAGAGGGTCATGTCCAGGTAGTAGTTGCCGCTTCTTGAGGTTTTCAGCAGCGACTGCTTGACGAGGAAGACATCCTGTATCATCTCGCCTTCGTTCAGGTCATCCACGAACCGTTTTTTCACAGGCAAACCCTCCGCTTTCCGCATCCTTGCCGGCGTTACAATCGCCATTTCCCTTCCCTCTTTGACTCGACCGGCGCATGGAGAATACCACGCTCCCGGACGGGAGTCAAGTTATTCGTAACCGGCGCGGGACAGTCCTGCCACATGCCCCGGGGCCTGGTGCTTTTCGGAGCCCGTTTTTTGATGTTTGCGCCCGATTTACAGGTCTGTAAATAGAGTTCCTTACGTACCAACGACTTACGACATCTATTTACAGATTTTCCGGGGGTCTCTGTTACAGGTGTGCACCCTGGCGTGTGATGGGAATGGACGCAACCTCTTGCTACATATACAGGTTGCGTCGAAACGCGAAGCGTGGGTGCGTGTAACATATTATCTGATACCGAGTTAGGGCGAATTTCGCCACTTTACAAATCACCTAAAAACACTTTCTTTCACCACGGAGGGCACGGAGGTGGCGCAGCCACTTCTATCAAAAGTGCTTGCGGCACCGGAGGAAAACCTTTCCTGATTTTTTCCTTGTTAACCCAGGATTCATCTTGTTTTTCTTCTCCGTGTTCTCTGTGCCTCTGTGGTGCGAACTAAACCACACTATTATACGTCCCAGAACCCGAAACGTTAGCTGAAATCCGGGAGATTGTTCAAAAAACCCGTGTTGGCCCTCTATGCGGCCTTGCCAAGATTCCTCCAAAAACCCCTTGACAGGGCCGCGATTATATCTACAATATAATAGAGGAATGACAGTTCCCGTTGAAAATTAGCTGGGGCAGACGGGATTTGAACCCGTATGGCATTAAGCCACCCGCTTCCCAAACGGGCTTGTCTGCCAATTGCAACACTGCCCCGTTGCTTATGAAATAAGAGGGCGTCGGGAATCCAACCCGATTAGCTACATGGTGCGAAGCTTTACTAAGCATAGCCGCCCTCGCAATACCAGCCCCGGTGGTGCAACGCTGGGGCTTGTTTATTGGTCCACATAATACTCCAACCTCGGAGTAGTTCCTTTGCCGCCGAATTCAAGATTGCCAGAAATGGTTCTTTTCTTAATGTTGCCTCGTCTGCATAGATTATAGACTGCTGTGCGTGCTTCTGATTTTAGTATCCCTAATGCATCACTTAGTTTTCTTGCGGGATAACCTTGGCCAGCATGGCCTTTCAGAAAGTCTTTTATTCGCTTCTCATTTCTCTTGTTCTTGCTCATATTGGTATCTGGTGAATCATTCAAATCAGCCCCATTGCCTGACTGCTTAAATATTTGTTCCAGCGAACGAATTGTGCGGCCCACTTCATCTATCTGGGCCTGAAGCATACTACGCCTTGCTTTCAAACCACCAATAACCGCCTCAACTGCTTTGCCATTTTCTACCATGAACGTCTCCTTTCATTACAACAATAGCACATATCGCGTGGTTGTGCAAGTGAAATCTATAATTTTTCGTGAAAGGTTTTAACGAACTGATTAGAGCTGAAACGAAATGAGCATTTTTGGCAAAATGATTCAAATGCATAATTCCGGCCGAAAATACTTACCGTCGCACCTCAATGAGTTTATTTACAGATTTAATAATACAAGAAACGGGAACGGGGCTGACCTGTGGCAAAAGGTGCTGGCGAACGGGCTGATTTACAACTCCACG
>CAYWBA010000016.1:0-7091 GCA_964455955.1 uncultured Planctomycetota bacterium
CTTGACATCAATCGCTGCTCAGGTATACTCAAGCTGCCGCAGAGCATAGGCGGTTGGCTGCTGGGGCTTGACATCAATCGCTGCTCAGGTATACTACGATTCATGTAAGCCCTGTTCAGAGGGGATGTTGTGCCTGTACCAGGCCTCAAAAAAGCTCGAGCTGGGCAGGCGGGTCTTCGACCTTTTTGCGTTTTTTTCCAAAAAACACATCCATTTTCCCAAACTGTCTGTCAGTAACTCCAAGCAGTCGCACCTGCCCATCCGGAGGCAACGCATCCTTTATGCGCTTGCGGTAAATATCGTTAGTCTCCTCGCTCGCGCAGTGGCGCGCATACACTGAATATTGCAGCATTGCGAAACCCTGTCTCAACAGTAACTTTCGAAAACGAGTGTATTGTCTTCTATCTTCCTTTTCCTTCACTGGCAGGTCGAACAGCGCGAAGAGCCACATAGAGCGGTACTCCGAAATATCGTATATGCGATTGCTCATTTCAAATTTCCGGTAGAAAGAGATTTTTTCTCTCGCCTGCAAAGGCCGCAACAAGGGAGATAGCCGTTCTTGAGACAATATCGAAAAGGGTGCGCGATTCGCCCTCTACATTGAACCTGCCAAGCAGTGGAAGAATAAGTGCGGATTTGCCCTGCCTGTCAAGCTGGGCATCATTGCTGTATTGTTTCACGTATTCCGCGGTTGCGCCATCAACAATCGGCCGCAGCGGCTCCATCAAATCGTCTGCGAGCACAAACGCGTCATACCGGTTGTGATGGTGCAGGCCGATGGATGGGTGCAGTCCGGCAGCGCATATTGCGCGCGCCGTAACAGCGCGCAGTATGGCGTAGCCGTAATTGAGAAAATTATTGGGCGGGTCGCCATTGCGTCTCCTGCGGAACTCATCGCCAAATAAAGCGGGCCAGTATCGCCGCGATGCCCGCGCCTCTACATTCTGAGGGTCGCCGGAGCGGACCTGCGGGACAAGTGCTGAGATACCGCTGTCGCTGCCGTGGAGTCCTGCCAGCAGCCTGCTTTGAGCGCGGATTTTCGCGCGGACAATCTGCTGCCACAAGCGCTTGCGCGCTGGCGCAGAAGATTCAACCTGCAAACCGAAGCGTTCGGCCTGCAGGTGATGAGTCTGAAGCGGAAGCATCATTCCGGTTGGCAGGTGCTTTTCATCGCAGACGATAAACATCCCACCCGTTTTGGCTATACCGCTAAGCACGGACAGCGTGAAAGTCACCCGCGGTTGCGACACAACAATGACCGCAATATCTGCAAGCGGGACAGATACATCTTCCCTGTTATCCCGCTTCATTATAAGCTGTTCGTAGCGCACATTAAGTTGCGCAGCTTCTTCCGAAATATCCAGAATCCTGTCAGTCATTTGCCCTGCGTACCTCACCAAGAGGAGTAATAGTAACTTTTTGACATTCTAATTTCCTTAGAGGGTTCAGGAGTTTATTATACAATTTCATCTCTCCTGTTTTCCGGGCATCATTGTTGTGGACGAAACTGACCCGTGGGTAATCTATATTATTTACTCTCACAGTTGATAATATCCGAACTCGGTAAAGTCCCGGTTTTATATCGTCATCTCCTTTTATTATTTCAATTATTTCCCCACCAGCAAGAGAGAAGACAAACTCTTTCCCTTCGCCGTGGTTGCGTCTAATTATGGGCTCTTTCGGCTTCGCTTTTTTACGGCGTACTGCTTCGAGCATAGTCACGACATCACCGTCCCACTTTTCGCGGCCTTTCTTGTCTTTTTCTCTCCAGATTTCTATATGGTGGTTGGAGCCTGGAGTTATCCATCTCTCGCGTTTGCCTGAACCTACTTTTTGCATTGCGCCGCTGGGGACTTTTATGCGCACTTTGTGGATGGGGATTTTTCTGCCATCTTTGGTTTGCAGATATGGATGATTATTTGGTTCAGAGAATGCTTTTTTCATATCGCCGTTATGCGCTTCAAGGTGTCTTTCTACTATTTCTTTTACTTTGCCATCGACAATGTTTTTTGTCATAGATTTTGTGATTGCTTCCAATGGTTTGCGCACATGGACGAACTTGCCATCTTCGCACCGGCGACCATTTTCATCTCTCGGCGGGCTGTAATTGGTTTCTTCGTGGAGAGCGCCGGTAACCTCTCGCGAGACGCGGTGGGATACGACAATATCGTTTATGGATTCCCTGACATCGCGCAGGAAATTATCCCATGCCACTTCACTGGCAAATTTTTCCCTCCAGAATTCCCTCCTCTCTTCTTTTCGCATTTCATTAGACTGCTTATATGCATCCGCAAGCCTTTTTACAGTTGTGGCATCAGTGAGCGCGATGGCGATAGCATCTACCGCGTGGTGCCGGTGGTCGTTACGAGTTTTTTTGCCGCCATCGCCGAGGATTGAATTAAGCTGCAGCGCGTTACGGACATCGCTTGTGACTTTGCCTGCGGAAACCTGGACACGCCTTTTATTATTTGCATCAATTTGCCCGCCATACAACAGCCCCAGATAATCGGCCGCTTCCCGCGACGCGTAACGGGTATCGTTAAGCTGTCGAGAAGAAAAATCAGAAAGTAAATTTTCCAGTTTTTCGCCTTCCATCATGAATCTCTCGAGTTTCAACCTAACAATACCGCTCTTGAATTTTTTCACTCGCTGAAGAATATCTTCCCACTCAGGAGTACCGCCAAAAGCCTCGAAGGGGGTCTTGTCGCCTTTCCTGTGATTGCACTTCGCGCAGCTCAGCGTCTTGTTGATAAAAGAATTGTCAAGCGAGCGGTGCCGTGGAATAATATGCTCAATATGTACGCTGCCGCTGAACAGACCCGCCATCCCGCCAAGCGTTGCGTTGCAATACGGGCAATGCCAGCCGCATTCATCCGCAAGCAGAACCTTTTCAATGTCACTTCTTTTTGGCTCTTTTATATTCAATTGCTGCAATATGTCGCTGACTGCTTTTTTGCGTTCTTTTTCCCTCTCCCTGTTGTTCTTGCCCATCTTCTGGCGTTCTTTGCGGTTTCTTTTTATGTCCCGCGCAAGCTCGATGCGGATTGATTCCGGCTTGCCGTATTTCTTGATAATAGTGTTTACTGTCCTGCGAAGCTCGGTCAGCGCGCGTGTAACTGCCGGATTGCGAAGTTCAATTGTTTCCAGTAAGGGTGGAAGAAAATCTTCCGGTTCCTGTGGAGCGCGGCTTTTCGGGTATTCTTCGCGTATTGCTTCTTCCGGATTCAAGCCGTTTTCCATATGCGGCAGCAACCTTGCAAGCGCCTGCCGTGAAAAACGACAGTAGCCTTCTTCCAGTTCCAGTTCTGTAAGTTCTTCCGCGCTGTTCTCTTCCAGCCTCCACGCGTATCTGGCAAGTTGTTCAACCTTGTCATCTTCCCTTGCACTTATCAGTGTATTGATAATATTGTAACGGGTATTGTCGGAAAGCCCTGACCAGCGTTCTTTTCCAAAGACCCCCGCAAGTTTGGCGGCAGTGCGGTTGCCGGGAATCTTCTTCTCACCGCCGCGCTCCAGGTTGAATTTACTCTTTTTTAGCTTGGGCAACTTCCGGATTTCAGTAAATTTCAAATCTCCTTTCAATTCCAGTTCATTAACAAGTACGGTTCTTTCTTCAGGCGTAAGCTTTCGCTCTTCCCACATCGATGTGATAACTCTCAGGTTATTTACCGCTTGAAGGAGCCTGTAACGCTGTGCGGGCAGTATTGCCCATGGCGCTCGCTTCCGGCCCGGCTCAAGCTCGCACTTTCCAATCAAGTGCGCCTGAGACTTCAAGGGGCGCTGGTAAAAGATGGCATCGTATATTTTATCTTTCATGTTATCGGTAAGCAGTTCGGGATAATGCTTTGCCTGCGATTTCCAGATTGCTTCAAATTCCGGCTTGTACATTGTGTCGCGGCACGTCCACAGTCCGCGGATGCGTTTTTCTTCCGGATCAATCTTGGAGTAATATTCGCCGAGTGTGCGGGCTTTCACCTGCTTCATTTTTTCATGAAGTTCCAATATGCCTTTTTTCACTTCTCCTTCTTTTTCCTTCTTTCCAGCCTTGCGGTTGCTCCAGTATCCCCGGCGCTGGCCGAGGTGGTGAATCACGCGGCCAAGTTCATAAAGTTCAAGCCTCTTATCGAGGGCCCTTGCACGCAGATAGTAGGGCAGTACATGAGCGTTGGCGAGGTCTTTCTTGTGTGTTTCGTATAGATGCTTGTCCAGTTCGGTAATTACATCTTCTCGTTCGCCTTGTGGCAAGAACCCTGCGCTCTGGAGGATTTTGAAAAGTTTCTTGAGCCGCGCCCCGCGGCGCCATGTTTGCCTTCTGCTCAGGCGCGCTTCGCGACGTTTGACTGCGCGAGACTCATCCCTGCCTGATTCTATTGTTCCTTTTTCCTCACTCGTTCCTGCTTCAAAGATGCGCACGCCTGAAATGATTTTCTGATTTTTCGCATCTACAAGCGCCCAACCTGTTGAGTTGCTTCCGATATCCAGTCCCAATATAAATTTATCACTTTTCATAACAATCTCCTTGACAAATACAAACTACGTGTTATTTTAATTTTCAGTATATCTGAGCGGCGATTGTCCTGCAAGTCTTAGTAAGGACTTTCGTCACGCAAGCGGCGTTCTGCGGAACGTGCTTCATTGCCCTCTTTGTGGGGGCTTTTTTATTTGTGACCTCCTACCTCCTGATTGACAAACTGAATTGTCTGCCTTAAAGTATGGTGCAGTATACTTGAGCGGCGATTGCTTGTCAAGTCTTAGTAAGTGGCAATTGCTACGAAGGTGAAGCTCTACGGAGCATCCGAACGCCTCCCAGCGGGGCGTTCTTTTATTTTGGGGCGGTATATCCTAAAAAGGAGAAGGGCGGCTTGTGGCCGCCCTACTGGTGCTTCTCGTGTCTTAGAACCAGGCTCCGCGGTTCGGGTTTCTGCAAAGCAGTACCTGCGTGCGGCGCGTCAGCTCGCCAAGCCTTCTTGAAAGCTCTTTGCGAACCTTTTTGCGCAGCTCATCGAGCAGGTCGCTTTTAAACTCTTCCGGAAAAGGGAGTGTCCGGCTCTTCTTGAGAGTTTTCGGCAGAGGTTTGATTTGTTCCGGATTGGCAGTTTCAAGCTTGACAGCTTTTGTCAACCTTTCCTTTAGCGCTTTTAAGCGCTTGTGAACGGAATCCAACTTCTCACCCAAATTTGCGCGCTGGCTCATAACCTTCTGGACAATCTGGCCCGGCGTTGAGAACAGCAGGTACCAGGTAACTGGCTTGTCCTTTTCAGGCGGCGTATGTTTTCTCATCGCATTGAGAGCTTCGCGCCTCTTTCTCAGACTGCGGTGGAGTTTCCGGCGCAGTTGTGCAGCATTGCTGAGCTGCAGCAGCCGCATGCGGAGCTTGTCGAGCTCGCCTTGCGCCTCCTGGTTACGTTCCCGCTCTGTTTGGAGCTGTTTTTTTAGTTCCACGTTCTCAGCCGCAAGCATTTTGAGCTTTGCGGAAGGACCCGTTGGCTTGACACAGCTTTTTGCAAAGGGGTCGTAATGGGCACTTGCCGGCTGCGCTATCGCAACCACCACAACTGTTGCAGCAAAAAGAAGCACCAGGGACCTAAGTCCATTCTGCATACTAATCCCCTTTCTGCTGCATGGTCCGGGCCGGCATTACGGCCCGGTGGATGGTGACAGATTTCAGTCTATAAGCACCTCCTTTCGACAGGTTGTCAAAGAACGGAAAAGACACACTTTCCGATGTGTATATCGGCATCTCGGGTGCGGAGATGTAAGACAAAATTTATTCGTAGCGCAAGTTGGGGACGGGTGCGCGTGAGGCGGGTTGAGCACAGTGGACGGGAAAAGTGCCGTCAGATGAGAAAAATCTGTGTGTGACGGCACATAACTCCTTGAGATGTAACCCCTTTTGCTGCAAGGGGGTTAGGTAAAGTGGCGGGTGAGACGTGCGGATTGGACTTACTAAAAATGTTCGGCAGTATGACTTGACAGGATGGCTTTTATGCCTTAGTATTTCTTTTAAAGGTGACTGTTTTTGTTGTTGGAAATTCCGGAGATACGAAGCAGCGTTGAAAGTTAAATGTCCTGAATGCGGCAAGCTTTTGTCCGTCCAAGACGAGTACTTTGAACTTTCCGTCAAGTGTCCTGTTTGCGAGACCAAGTTCAAGCCGTCGGAGTTGGAGTCTGCAAGGGAGAATGACCAGGAAGAGACTCGCCGTGCGCCAAGGAGGAGCACGACGAGGCATTCGCCCGCTTCGCACGGCAGGCACCGGGCTCACACCAAGACGAGGTTTTCGATGCCGTCGCCGCGTCGCCGGCGCGGCGAGCCGATGAGTCTTGGGAAGAAGCAGCTGCTTTCCGCGATAGGCAGGACGAGCGAGAAGGGCGCGGCAGCGGAGGCGGAGCTCTCACGAGCGACGAAGATACAATTCAACCTGCTTCCGGAGCGCATTCCCGCGATTCGCGGGTTCGACATGAAGGTTTATTACCAGTCGGCCAAGGAAATCGGCGGGGACTACTACGACTTTATACCAATAGACCACGAGAACCTCGGCATTGTTGTGGCGGACGTCTCCGGCAAGGGCGTTCCAGCCGGCATGATTATGACGATGGCCCGCACGACGATTCGCCTGCTTGCCCGGGGCAACGCGTCGGCGCGTGAGACGATGGTGAACTTCAACAAGTTCATAGCCCGTGACATAAAGAACGTCATGTTCCTGACTGTCCTGTACATGGTGCTTAACGCGCGCACCACCACGCTGCAGGTTATCAATGCGGGCCACAACCCGCTGATTCTCTGTCGCGAGGGCGACATACGCCTTGTCAACCCGGAAGGGATTGCTGTCGGCTTTGACCTGGGCCCGATTTTCGAACGGACGCTCAAGGATGACATCGTCCAGATTCAGCCGGGCGACCGCATCGTCGCTTATACTGACGGGGTTGTGGAGTCCATGAACGAGCGGGATGAAGAGTTTGGGGAGGATGCGTTCCTGCAGATAGTTGAGGAGCACGGCCAGGCCTCTTCCGCGGAGTTTCTCAACACACTCGTAGGCGCGCTTACCAAGCATCAGGGCCGTGCCACACAACACGATGACATCACTGTCGTT
>CAYWBA010000016.1:7101-9152 GCA_964455955.1 uncultured Planctomycetota bacterium
TCAAGTAGAACCCGCCTCGATGTGAAAGTCTTTCGAAACTCCAGCAGCCATGCGGCATCAACGCGGCAGCTCCGTGTCCTGCGGCAGGGAATCCAGCCAGTTTCGCAGATTTCGCCAGTAGGTTTGCCCGCCGGTATGCTGGATGTTGTTGTGCGAAGCGCCTTCGATTACGAGCAGGTCTTTCGGCTGGCGGGCGGCCTCATAAAGTTTGAGCGACTCTTCAGGCGGAACCAGGGTATCAGCCGTCCCGATAACTACGAGGAGCGGGCAGGCTATCTTGTCTATCCTTGAGATGGTGTCGAATTTCTCACGCAGGAGCAAGGATACAGGCAGTATTTTGAAGTGGTGCTGGCCGACTGCGGCAAGGCTTGTAAACGGCGATTCGAGCACGACCGCGGCGAACCTGGATGACGAGGCGAGCCGGGTTGCCACTGCCGTGCCAAGCGATTTGCCGAATACGACTGTTCGCCTCTTTTCTGTTCCCTGGGCCTGGAGAAATTCCGCTGCGGCTCGGGCGCTTGCGTAGAGGTTTTCTTCGCAAGGGCCGCCTTGGCTTTTCCCAAAGCCGGGGTAATCTATCATCAGCACTCCGAAACCTTCAGCCGCCAGCCCGTCATAGATTGGGCGCCAGCTTTGGATGTTGCCTGCGTTGCCGTGAAAGAACAGTACGGTGAGACCTGAAGGAGGGGCTCTGTGGTATATGCCATGAATCTTCCCGGTTTGCAGCACTTCTATCCATACTTCGTCGTCACCCGGCGGGAGTATGATTTTTTCATCAGGTGCGATAATGGCAGGATGATAGACAAAGTATTTCTGGAAAGCGAAGGCTGCGGCAGCAGCGAGCAGGTAGGCAGCCAGGACTGCAACAGCAATTCTCAAAAGGCGGCGGTAAAGCCTCTTCTTGACCGCCGGGCCGTGTTTCTGTTCTGAGGGCGGATTACCAGGATGCATCAGTCAGCCATGTTTCTCAGAACTGTGGTGTTATTAGCACGCGACTGCATGTTTGAGTTGGCAGCCTTCGACAAGGAGCTTTGCGGCTTCCGCGAACTTCCACTGGTTTATATAAGCCTTTATAGTCTTCTGTCGCAAGGCGTGGTTATCTGGCGCCAGTTGGAGTGCTGCACCCAGTATTTCTGCCGCTGTTCTGTCGTCACCGATTTCCCGTGCCCTGTCGGAGAGTTCTATCAGGCGTGAGATTTCGTGGTCTCTGGGTCCCGCGCCCGGGACAGTATTGTCAGGTGTTTCGCGCGGGGCGCCCTTGGTGGTCTCCCCGTACTGGTGCCGCGTCTCCCATTTCTCCACCCGCGATTCAGAGGAGGTTTCAGTAACCTGCGTGGGAGATGACTCTTGCTGCGGAATTTCTCTTACCCTCGAGTGCTTGACAAGATAGGCAATAAGCTTGGCTGTGGAGTTGAGGTCAAGGTCCAGCCTTGTCGCAATCTCCTCAAGGGTCATGGGCTCATCAGCTATAAAAGGCAGGCGTGCGACCTTTGCAAGTGGGATTCCGAAAGGTGAAGTGTCGGGAAGGATTGGATAGTGGTTGCCGTAGATGAACTTGCTTTTGGCGTTTTGTACGTGCACAAGAAGCTCAGACCACTCGTCCACGTTCCTGGCGGCTTCGATAAGGAGATGGCTGACATTCAGGTCGAATGCCTTGCCGTCGCCTGCCGGGTCGAAGAATTCCCCCCTGGGCTGGCCTGGTTCGAACGAGAAATCCGCCTTGTTCCAAAGGAAAATCTCGCTGATTTCTTCCTCAATCTGGCGCCGCAGGCACTCGTCAATCTGCTCCCGGGTCAGCATCTTGAACCTGACAAGGACATCCCCGAGTTTCATTGCGCTTGCCCGCTGTATTTCAAGTGCGCGCTCAAGGTCCGTTGGCAAAATCTGGTCTTTCTCGAGAAGGATGCTTCCAAGCCGCGTGTGGCGCAGTGAGCCGGTCGAGAGCAAAGTAACGCCGTTTGGTCTAAAGTATAGCTTGATTTTTTTGCCGCCGGAAGAAACAGAGAGTGTGCCTTCACGTTTGCTCAGTGCGAGTGCCTGGAAAATGTCAG
>CAYWBA010000016.1:9162-18414 GCA_964455955.1 uncultured Planctomycetota bacterium
CGCCTTTCAGAGACATGACTTCGCCCCCCACCTAACGAACCAGCCTGCCGGGTTTAAGAGTATGATAATAGTGACAGCACATCCTGGAATCAAGTAAATTTGTCAAAATCCCGGTATTCTCTTAGCGTTCGAGGTTGCAGAGCGCCGGGGCAGTGAGTTTGTGCAGATGCTCAAAAATAGCGGTCTTGAATACGGTGTGCAATTCGGTTAGAATTCAGGTTCGAGAAAAGGTCCTTAGGTCATGGAGGGAACAGATGACCGATAGAAAAAAAACCAGGAAGCTTCACGATGACAGGGAACTCCTGCAGAGCAAGCCGCCGCTTGTTGAGCCGGATTTTACCACCACCGACCCGTGGAGGGTGTTTCGAATACAGGGCGAATTTGTGGAAGGGTTCGATGCCCTCCATAACTTGGGCCCGGCGGTTGCTTTTTTTGGCTCATCGCGCCTTGAACCGGACAGTCCATATTACAAGGCGGCGGAGCTTACCGCCCAGCTTATGGCGAGGAAGGGCCTAACAGTTATAACAGGTGGCGGGCCAGGCATCATGGAGGCTGCCAACAAGGGCGCCTATGAAGCCAATGGCGTCTCGGTGGGTTGCAATATCGAGCTGCCCATGGAGCAGGTGCCAAACTCATACCAGAATATTTCCCTTAACTTCAGGTACTTTTTTGTCCGCAAGATGATGTTTATGAAGTACTCCGTCGCTTTCGTGATTTTTCCAGGCGGTTACGGCACCATAGATGAGCTTTTCGAAGCACTGACGCTTGCGCAGACGGAAAAAATCGAGCACTTCCCCGTAGTCCTTTTCGGCTCCAAGTACTGGGCCCCCCTGGTGAGCTGGCTTAAGGAGACAATGCTGGCCGAGTGCTGTGTTTTGAAGCAGGACCTCGACCTCTTTATAGTTACCGACGACCCGGAGGAAGTTGCCAAGATAATCGAGGACAATTGCCGCGACCACGGATACCTGTAGGGAATTTGGGCTCAGTCAGGGAAGGGCATTACTTGCTCTGAGTCTTTTCCCATTCTGCGCGGACCCGGCGCGCTTCCTCCTCCCGGCCAAGCGCCAGTAACGTTTCGACCCGCCCCTGCATCGCGACCGGGTCGGCCGGGTCTATGCGCGCAGCCTGCCCGAACGCGGCCAGCGATAGGCCCAGCTCCTCCCTCGCAAAGTGAAGCTTGCCAAGCTCGTTCCACGCCTCAAGATTGAGCGGGGCCATCTCAAGCGCGGCCTGGTAACAGTCAATCGCCTTTGCCGGTAAGCCTTTTCCAGCAGCGGCCTGCGCAAGCAGGGGATAAGCCTCCTTCTCGGCCGGGTTGAGCTCCACCGCCTGTTTCAGCAGGGGATAGGCCTGGCTCCATTTCTTTGACTTTATGAGGGCGCGGGTGCTTTCTACAATTCTCGCAGCCCTGCGGACATCCCGCTCGCTCGCGGGCACCCTCTTGCGCGCCCACGTCGAGACCAGATGCATCTTGTTGAGGTACCGCGAGAGGGTTTGGGCTTCGACAAGTGCGCCTGAGTGCTTCAGAAGAGCGCGCGCTTTGTCCGCGCTCCCGTAGTGCAGCTCGTACAGGAACGCGCGCAGACACATGTCAGGCTCCTCAGCCTGGATTCCGGCAAGCTCAAGAACGTACTCAGTCGCGAGATTATCCACACGTATACGCCAGCTCCCCTCCTGGCCAAGCTCGAGGTCATATCCGTGCATCTCTTTTTTGATGCGCCCGGATATCACTTGTCCGTCGACCAGGGTGAGGTTTGTTTCTTCACCCTTTTCTGCAAGAGCGTCCAGCGCCGCCTCAAATTTGTCATGCAGTTGGCGCAGTTTCGAGATGTCTTCCTTTTCCCAGCGGATAATCTTGTCAATACCTTGTGGCAGCGGGTTTGTCAGGAAGCTCTCGCAGGTGGCGGCCGCGGCCGCGTAGTTGCGCCCGGTTATCTGTCTTGCAGTCAGCGCTAACATCGGTCCGGATGCCCGCCATGCTGCCTCGCCTGCGTCCTGAAGTGCCAACGTGCTCCCGGAGCCGAGCATCTTGTCAGCCCTCAGAACTGCTTTTTCTCTCTGGGCGGGGTTGCCGTATACCTCTACTGACTTGAGCAGTTTGACCACCTTCTCCAATTTGCCCTGTGCGAAGAGATGTTCAGCTTCAAGCAAATCCCTGTTGAAACGGTCCTCGCCCAGGCGCCTTAGCTCTTGTTCCTTGCGGGCCGCATCGGAGCCCTCCACCGTTGAGGCGTAATGTTTCTCGAAATTGTCGTAGGCCTGTCCTGCCTCAAAAATCCTGCCCTGCGCAAGCAGCGCTTCAGCCTCCCGGGCCGCCAGAGCCAAGGCAACCCTGCGCTCCGCTGCAATCGCCAACGCGGCCGCGCTTGTGTCGGGGAAGGTCGAGGTTATCCTGGAGTACCGCTGGCGAACTTCCGGCAGTTTGTCAGGCTTTTGCGCCTCGTAAGCTATAGCTTCCCGCAAGGCCCGCTCTGCCCGCTCTTCTGATGTCAGTCGCCGCCTGGTGCTTTCGGTCGAGGGCGCCCGGCCCGGCAGCGAAAAGACAACGAACGTCCCTATCAGCACGGCAGCTATAAGCACGTACACAAATTTTGCACGCAGGCCCCGTATGATTCTTGTCGTAAATCTTGCGGCGCCGGGGATGCCCCGGGTGCCGGGCAGCATCAGGACAATCTCTTCAGCTATCTGCTCCATCTCCGAGATAACTTCCAGCATGCTTGCCGGCCTCTCTTGTGGTGCCTTTGATGTCATCTTCACTATCAGCTCGGCCAGGCGGGGTGGCACACCTTTCAAATCATGCGCCTCAAGCGGCTGGTTCAATATCCGCAGCACCGTCTCGTGCGGGGTTTCTCCCGCGAAAGGCTTGTTTCCCGTGAGCGCCTCGTACGCGGTTATGCCGAGCGAGTAAATATCTGACCGAAGGCCGGCCCGCTGAGGCCCGCTTACCAGCTCTGGCGCAAGGTAGACAGGCGTCACGCCGGCTTGGCCCTTCGAATCCCCCGGCCGGAGCGCCAGCTTCTTGGCCAGGCCGACGTCCACCAGCTTGATTTCACCCATGGGCGTCATGCGGATGTTGCCGGGATTCACGCCGCCGTGCGTTATCCCCAGTGAATGCAGGTAACTCAATGCTTTGGCAATTGTTGTGAGCAGCGAGAGCGCAATCTGGGGGTCAACGCGGCCCTGCCGCTTGATAAGCGCGGCGAAGGTCTCGCCCGGAATAAACTCGCAGGCTGTATAGAGCCGCTCCTGCTCCCTTCCGGCAGCGTAGAACGCGGCCACGTTGCGGTGCTTGATAGAAATCGCGGCGGAGGCCTGCTCTTCAAATTGCTCAACGTAGTCCCCGTCGGATGCGAGTTCCGCCTGCAAAATCTTCAGCGCCACTTTCTTGCCGGTGGCTCTGGCCTCGGCCAGATAGACAACCCCCATGACACCCGGGCCGAGCTTCTGGACGACCCGGTAGCCTGCGAAAATCTGACCCTCGCGGATTTCAAAATCACCGTGCGCTATCTTGTCCCCTCCGTGTGTACAAGGAAAACTTAGAGCCTGTAACAAAATGACCTGCGGTCGCGTTGCCTGTGCTGCTTCACCCCTAATGAGCCGGGCGCGGGCGCAGGCAACCCGGAGGGCTGGGGCGATGAGCACTGCAAGGCCGCGTCGCTCGTCGTCGCCATATTCCCCAATATGCCTTCTCCTCGCTCCTTGCCCTGCTCGCCCCTCGCCGCAGCGCGCCTCACAGCTCATTCTGTTGCAGGCTCTTAAATATACACCACGGCCCTCATGGCGGCAAGGTTTTTTGCGCCGGGCTGCAGCAGTTACTTTTTTCAGTTTGAAGGTTTCGCATGCACCTGTATAATTGCGCCGGCGGGTAATGACCGCTAAAGCCCTGAAACCCTGAAAGGTGCAGCACCTGTGTTTTTCCTTGACGGACTGACCGAATCCCAGAGAGAAGCTGTAACTCACCCCGGCGGGCCTCTCCTTGTCCTTGCGGGCGCAGGCTCGGGGAAGACCCGCGTGATTACGACGCGAATAGCATATCTTGTAAAAGGCGGCGTGGCCCCGCACCGCGTTGTTGCGGTGACCTTCACCAACAAGGCGGCGGGTGAAATGAGAGAGAGAGCTGCCTCTCTGCTCGGTTCATCGCTGCGCGGGCTCACGCTTTGCACCTTCCACTCCTTCTGCGCACGCCTCCTGCGCCGGTTCGCAGACAGGCTTGGCTACGGCCGCGATTTCTCCATTCTTGATGACCGGGCCTCGGCCAGGGTGTTCAAAAGCGTAATGAAGGACCTCGAAGTGCCCGGCTCGCAGTTCAAGCCGTCCGGCGTCGCCGAGACTGTTTCGAAAATAAAGAACTCACTCGAGACCCCTGAAACCTACCTCGAGTTCGCCGACGGGTATCGCAGGCAGATTATCGGCCGCATCTACAAGGCCTACCAGGCCGAGCTCCTGGGGCGCAACTGCATGGATTTCGACGACTTGCTGGCGAACGTGGCCACGCTGCTTGCGCAGGATAAAGAAGCTTGCGAGCTTTACCAGGACAGGATACTTCACCTCCTGGTTGATGAGTACCAGGATACGAACCGTGCGCAGTACGTGATAGCGAAACTGCTGAGCGAAAAGCACCGCAATATCTGCGTTGCAGGCGACCCGGACCAGTCAATCTACCGCTGGCGCGGGGCAGAGCTCTCAAATATCCTCGACTTCGAAAAAGACTTCCCCGACACCACCGTCGTAAGGCTTGAAGAAAACTGGCGCTCCTGCGGCGCCGTTCTCAAGAACGCGCAGTCCGTCATCCAGAACAACACCCTGCGAAAAGAGAAGACGCTCAAACCCACGCGGGAAATGGGGCCCAATGTGCGTCTCGTGGGATGCTATGACGAGGTGCACGAAGCCCGGATGATTGCAGAGACGGTCAAGTCCCTGAGCGGCGAAGACCTCCCGTACAGCGGCTTCGCGGTGCTGTACCGCACCAACGCTTTCAGCCGCGCGCTCGAAGAAGCATTCAGCGAGGCAAAAATCCCCTACCAGGTGGTGCAGGGCACAGAGTTCTACAGGCGCAGGGAAATCAGAGACCTTGTCTCCTACCTTGATGTTCTCGTCAACACCCGCAACGATTTCAGCATGGGCCGGATTCTAAACACCCCGCCGCGCGGACTTGGCAAAAAGGCCCGCGACAGCATCAAGGCCATTGCAAAAAAGGATGGTGTTTCCCTGTTCGACGCGCTTAAGTCATCCTGCACCTCGGGCAGGCTCGGGGCCAGAGCCACGAAGAAAGCGGGCGAGTTCCTCAAGCTGCTTGAAGACCTGCGCGCCGGCCTTGACGGGAAACCTGTGGGAGTTCTTAAGGAAATTATTGCGCGCACAGGTTACGAAGAGTACATTCTCAGGCAGGACAGCGGGCAGGACCGGTGGGAAAACATCCGCGAGCTTCTCAAAGCTGCAAGGCGCTTTTCCATAGACAACCCCGGGGCCGGTCTGGCAGACTACGTGGAGCAGGTCGCGCTTGTGGCTGATATTGACGGCTACGAGTCGCAAGGCAAAAAGGTTTCGCTTATGACCCTGCACGCGGTAAAGGGGCTTGAGTTCCCCGTCGTCTTCATCGCCGGGCTGGAGGAAGGGCTGATACCCCACCGGCGCTCGGTCGAGGACGGCAGGCTCGAAGAGCTTGAAGAGGAGCGCCGCCTGCTCTACGTCGGCATGACGCGCGCAAAAGACCATCTCCACCTCTCGCTTGCAAAGTACCGGACCGAGTTCGGCGGGCCGCTAAGGCAGGTTGAGTCGAGATTCCTCGGCGAGCTTGACATGAATTTCACAGACCTTGTTGACCGGAGCGAAGAATACTAATAGCGTATACGCGCAGGAGGCTATCTTGGCAGACCTTTCAGTAAATCTGGGGCCGCTCAAGCTCAAAAATCCCATCATGCCGGCTTCCGGCACTTTCGGCTGGGGCGAGGAGCTTGAACCTTACGCTGACATATCCAAACTCGGCGCGGTGGTGCCTAAAAGCATCACCCTTGAGCCCAGAGAAGGCAACCCTCCGCCCCGCACCGCAGAAACCCCCTGCGGCATGCTCAACTCCATCGGCCTCCAGAACCCCGGCGTTGACGCCTTTATAAAAAAGCACCTGCCGAAGCTGCGTTCCTACGGCGTGCCTGTGATTGTTTCTGTTGCAGGCTCCTCGGTTGCCGACTACGTGGAGCTTGCGAAAATTCTCGGCAAGACTGATGGCGTCTCCGCGCTCGAACTCAACGTTTCCTGCCCCAACGTCACCTCAGGCGGAATCGAGTTCGGCACAGACCCCGGCACACTTTCAGGACTCCTGAAGAAGGTCAGGAAAGAAACAAAGCTCCCGCTTATCGCCAAGCTGACCCCCAACGTGAATGACATCGCGCCGGCCGCCAAAGCTGCCGCAGACTCCGGCGCGGACGCGCTGACTGTCGCAAACACACTCATGGGCATGGCGATTGACTGGCAGGCCCGCAAGCCGCTGCTTGCAAATGTGACCGGCGGGCTCTCCGGCCCCGCGATAAAGCCGCACGCGCTCTACCTCCTGCGCGAGGTCGGTAAAGCGGTTGATATACCCCTGATAGCCAGTGGCGGGATTATGTCTGCCTCCGATGTGCTCGAATTCGTTGTCTGCGGCGCATCCGCGGTCCAGGTCGGCACTGCGACCTTCGTTGACCCCTCCACCTGCGCCCGCCTGCCCGAAGAACTCGACCACATCCTCACCACCGCCAGCATCCTGAAACTCGCAGACCTGACAGGAACACTCGAAGAGTAACTGCGAAAATCAAGCCCCGGGCTTCAGCCCGGGGGTGTTTAGCCGCGTCGCCTGCGACGCGGAAATGCCCCGGAAGGGGTGCGAGGTTCTGCCAGAAATTTCTCAGATTTCAGCTAACATTTTAGCCCTTTGTGCGTATAATAGTGTGGAAGAAGGGTTAAAGGTTAAGGGGTTAAGGTTGAAGGTAGGAAAAGCTCAAATGCCAAAGCGCAAATTACAAATGAAGCCCAAAGCGCAAATGTCAAATGGTAAAGAGGTTCTCCTCCGGTGCTGCAAGCACTTCTGTCAAAAGTGGCTACGCCACCTCTGTGCCTCTGTGGTGAAAATTGTCCTAAGTCGGTGCAAGGTAAGATGTTACACTCACCCACATGCTCTATCTCGACGCAACCTCTTGTAATGCCAAGGGGTTGCGAGTTCTCCCGCACCACGCCATGCCACGCAAATGTAGTAGAGACCCCCGCCGGATCTGTAAATAGATGTCGTAAGTCCTTGGTATATAAGGAACTCTATTTACAGACGGGTTTACAGAACTGTAAAAGGCGAAACTCGCCATATCAACTTGACATCAAGCGGTATGCGTTGTCTAATAGTAATAGAGGTATCTAAGGATTAGAAAATGTTTTATCTGGTCACTGACTTCTTCGGCAGGATGATAACGCGGCTCTTCGGCTCGGCGAACGAGCGGACGCTGCGCAGGATGGCACCGATTGTCGAGCAGGTCTCTTCGCTTGAGATGGAGATAATGCGCCTCTCCGACCGCGAATTGCGCGAGCTCACGCCGAAGTTCCGCGAGCGGCTTGGGAAGGGCGAGACACTTGACGATATTCTGCCGGAGGCTTTTGCCGCATGCCGCGAGTCAAGCCTCCGGAACCTGCGCACCAGGGACGGCGTGCCGATGCGGCACTTCGATGTGCAGGTAATAGGCGGGATAGTGCTTCACCGCGGCGGCATCGCCGAGATGCAGACGGGTGAGGGCAAGACGCTTGTAGCAACCCTTGCGGCATACCTCAACGCCCTTGCCGGCAGCGTACATATCGTTACTGTCAACGACTACCTCGCCAAGCGCGACGCGCAGTGGATGGGCCCGGTGTTTGAGGGCCTGGGCATAAGCGTGGACTTCATCCAGGCGCACATGCCCTCGGAAGAGCGGAAGGTGGCCTACTCGAAGGATATCACCTACGGCACGAACAACGAGTTCGGGTTCGACTACCTGCGTGACAACATGAAGATGTCAATAGAAGAGCAGGCGCAGGGGCCGCTCAACTACGCCATTGTTGACGAGGTTGATTCCATCCTTATAGACGAGGCCCGCACGCCGCTTATTATATCGGGCATGGCGGAGAAGGCGGTTGATTCGTACATCCTTGCGGACAAGATTATAAGAAGGCTCAAGAAAGGCGCCGACTACGAGGTTAATGAGAAAGACCACAACGTGCTGCTTACCGAAAGGGGCCAGGAAAGGGCGGAGGAGTACTCGGGAATTGAGAACCTTTTTGAGAAGGAAGACCTCAAGTCGCACGAGCTGCGCCACAGCATTGACCAGTCGCTTGTGGCGCATAACCTCTACCACCTCGAGCAGCAGTACGTGGTAAAGGATGGCGAGGTTGTAATTGTTGACGAGTTCACCGGGCGGCTCATGCCGGGCAGGATATGGAGCGACGGGCTGCACCAGGCGGTGGCTGCAAAGGAGAAGGTAAAAATCCGCGAGGAGAGCCAGACCCTCGCCACGATAACGCTTCAGAACTACTTCCGCATGTATGACAAGCTTGCCGGCATGACCGGCACCGCCGCAACGGAAGCGGGCGAGTTCCTCAAGATTTACAGTCTCGATGTCGTCACCATACCTGCCAACAGGCCGCTGCGCCGCGACAACATGCCTGACGTGATATACCGCTCGGTGGGAGAGAAGTGGGCGGCGGTCGTCGAGGAGATATGGCGCACGAACCAGGCCGGGCGGCCCGCCCTCGTTGGCACCCGCTCGGTCGAGGCATCGGAAAACCTCTCCCAGATGCTGAAGAAACGCGGCGTTACAAAACACGAGGTCTTGAACGCCAAGCACCATGAGCGCGAGGCGCAGATAGTGGCCAAGGCGGGGCAGATGGGCGCGGTTACAATCGCGACGAACATGGCGGGCCGCGGCACTGACATAGTGCTTGGCGAGGGCGTGGCCGAGCTGGGCGGGCTGCATGTGGTGGGCACGGACCGCCATGAGGCGAGGCGGATTGACAACCAGCTTCGCGGCCGCGCCGGCCGCCAGGGCGACTCCGGCTCAAGCGTCTTCTACCTCTCGCTTGAAGATGACCTCATGCGTATATTCGCGGGCGAGAGGGTTCGCAAAATACTCGAGTTTGTCGGGATGAAGGAAGGGGTTTCCATCTCGCATTCCATGGTATCAAGGGCTGTCGAGCGCGCGCAGAAAAAGGTAGAGGAGCGGAACTTCGAGATTCGCACATCCCTGCTCGACTACGACGAGG
>CAYWBA010000017.1:0-15838 GCA_964455955.1 uncultured Planctomycetota bacterium
GCCGCCTGCTTTGAGCGTTCTCATGAGGTTTGCAGTTTCAGTTGTGACGTGCATGCAGCATCCGACGTGCACGCCTTCAAGGGGTTTTTCCTTTTCGAACCGTTCGCGGATAACCTGCAGGACCGGCATGAAGCGGTTGGACCATTCGATTCGGATTTTTCCCTCTTCGGCCAGTTCGAGGTCTTTTACATCATAGTTGTCTGCCAATTGAATACCTCCTCGCAAAGCGTGTGATTTATTATTACAGGCCGGCCTCTTCCCTGAGGACGGGTGCCTTGTCTGTTTTTTCCCAGCGGAACTGTTCGCCTTCGCGGCCGAAGTGGCCGTAGCGCGCCATGTCGCGGTAAATTGGCTTGCGCAGGTCGAGCTGCTTGATGATTTCCGCCGGGCGGAGGTTGAAATGCCTTTTGGCAATCTCTGTGATTTTTTCATCAGGTATCTTGCCGGTGCCATTTGTTTCGACAAGGAATGAAACTGGTTCTGCGACGCCGATGGCGTAGGCAATCTGGACCTCAGCCTCCTCGGCGAGGCCGGCGGCGACGACGTTTTTTGCGACCCAGCGGGCTGCGAGCGAGGCGCTCCGGTCAACTTTCGTGGGGTCTTTGCCGGAGAAGCATCCGCCACCGTGGCTGCCTCTGCCGCCGTAGGTATCAACGATGATTTTGCGGCCGGTGAGCCCTGTGTCAGCGGCAGGTCCGCCGAGCACAAAGCGGCCTGTCGGGTTTATGAGGAATATCGTGTCGCTGTCAACGAGTTCGGCCGGGAGCAGAGGGAGGAGGACCTTTTCTTTCACTTCCCTGCGAAGCTGCTCGATCTCGATGTCCGGGCTGTGCTGCCACGAGCAGACGACCGCCTGTACGCGAAGAGGCTTGCGGCCGTCGTACTCTATCGTCACCTGGCCTTTACCGTCAGGGCGAAGGAAGGGCAGGACGCCATCTATCCTGGCCTTCTCCATCTCTATCATTATTTTTCTAGCCAGCATGGTGGTTAGCGGCATGTACTGCGGTGTCTCGTCCGATGCGTATCCGAACATGAGGCCCTGGTCGCCGGCTCCCTGCTCATGGTCCGGGGTTTTGTCCACGCCTATGGCGATGTCCGGTGACTGCTCGTTAATGCTGACAAGCACACCGGCTGTCTCCCAGTCAAAGCCGAGGTTGGGGTCTGTGTAGCCGATGTCGCGGATAGTGTTGCGGACAGTTCTGGGTATGTCAACGTAGCAGGTAGTGCTGATTTCGCCAGCGACAATAACTGTACCGGTAGTTACAAGTGTCTCGCAGGCAACCCTGCCCATGGGGTCCTGGCTGAGTATTTCGTCAAGTATGGCGTCAGAAATCTGGTCAGCGACCTTATCGGGATGGCCGGGGCCTACCGCCTCGGAGCTGAAAAGGTGTCTTCCGGTGGCCATTGGTGTTTTCTCCTTCCGCCGTGAACGCACGAGACAGGCCAAAGGCGTAGATTGTAAGACTTTCGGGGGATGTGTCAAGCATTTATTTTTGCACGCGGCAAGGGCGGCGCAATAAGCTTTGACATGGGCGCGCCTCACCGCTATTATCCCTGTTTATGGGCGATTTAGGAGCTACAGTAACTGAAAACCGCACAGGGGCACGTCTCGGGCGGCGGGGCATGCTGGTGCTTGCAGTCTTGCTGGCGGCTGCTGTTCTGAGGTTTGCCTTTATCAGTGCCGACCTGCCTGTTTTTTTCTCGCCCGCACAGGACGATGTGTATGATGCGGCCTGGTATGTGCAGGACGCGCAGTACATAGTGCAGGGCCGCGCGCCTCACTTCGAGGAAGGGAAGCTGAAGGTAATATGGACAGCTTACTTCACCGTCGTGTTCTGGCTGCTGGGCCCGGGGTTCTGGCAGGGCAATGTAGGTGTGGCATCTTTGGGTGTGGTTCTTGTGTGGCTTGTGTTTCTTGTTGTCCGCCGGGCCGCGGGCTGGACAACTGCCTTTGTTGCAATGCTTCTTGCCGGGACCAACTTTATACTGGCGATGTACTCGCGCACGCCTCTTCCATATATCGGGCTTTGCACCGCTTTGATGCTGTGTTTTTACCTGTGGTTCGTGCTTCAGAAGCATCCGTGGTTTCTATTTATCCCGTATATCCTTGCAGTTGTGTTTGTTTTTCACCTCAAGAGTCTCAGCTTGTTTATTCTACCGGTCATGGCGGTCACCGACCTCCTGATGCTTCTGGGCAGAGGGAAGAAGGAATTTTTTGAGAGGGCCAAACCTTACCTTGTCGCCATCTGCGCTGCGGTTGTGTTTGCGGTATTGGAGTACCAATGGTCGCATGGGGTTGCCAGGCGGTATTTTGAGAGCCGGTATGCCGCGTATGTTGGGGATACAAGCTTCATGGAGTACGTTCGGGGGCTGCTTTCCATGGGTTTTGAGTCACCCTACTTTATACAAATGCCTTTTGCAGCTTTTCTGGCTTTTCTGTACCCGATTCTGCTGGCGAGGGGCTGGTGGCAGGGGCGTTCGCTTTACAAGTCCGAGTCTGTGTCTGGGCGGATTTCCAGGGGGTCATGCCAGGACGGCGGGAAGGATGTTGCGGCCTGGCCGAGGCGGGGGGAGCTGAGGCTGGGAATTGCCTGCATGTTCTGGATGTTCGGGGCAATCGGCTCCTTTGCTTTCCTGAAATATCGCAGCCAGCACTATTTCATCGTTATGAGCCCTGCGGTAATTATCATGGCGGCGCTTTCTATCCGCAGGCTTGCGAGCCTCAGGCGTATTTTCTGGCAGCGGGGAAACATTCTCGCGGCAGCGCTTTTCTTCCTGTTTGTTATTTACCTTTCTTACCAGCTCATAGCTCAGGTTATGATTCAAGTCGCAAGTTCAGGGAGGGTAGGCGATTTTGTGGCGAGAAGCGTGGGCAAGAACGTTCACTCCCATGCCATGACGCTTACTGTTTTTGGTGCGAGCTGGGCATTGCCGCTTGCAACTGTTGTGGCGCTGCTGGTCTTTGGCGCATGGCGGCTTGTCCGGTGCAGGCTCCCGCGGGAAGGGATTGTTCTGCCTGAGGGTTTTGCCCGCCGCGGCGTGGGAGTGGTGGTTGGGCTGAGCGTTATTCTGAACCTTGGCTTTTTTGTCCGATTTACCTTTGAGCGCGGCTACTCGACCATGCACGTGCCTGGAGAAATACTGGCAATGGTGGGTGAGAACGCAAAGCTCGGGGAACATGGGTGCGCGCTTGCCGGCTACGGCAACCGGCTTGTCATAGAGAGAAGATTGTTCAATTTTCGGACGGGAGTCATAAGCAGTCGGAATATTACTCACCTGGTTCTCAATATTTACCGGGCACTCCTCATTCGACACAGCCCGCTCCAGGAAGGCAAGTACGCCAAACCTGTGGGTGTCCTGACAGTTAAGCGTGTTCCGACAATACTGTACCGGCTCAAGAATCTGCCGGCAAATTACCGTATGAGCAAATATGAGAATGGGGTTATGCTCTTGCGAGATGGCAAGCCGGCTCTTGCGCTGCAAGAGTTCCAGGAGGCGTCCAGGATTCATCCCCGCAGCGGCATTCTCAAGCGGTACGCGGGAATAGCGGTATATGAAATGGGCCGGAGCGGCGATGCGATTGAGTACTTCAGGGAGGCATTAACCTTGCTGCCGGAAGATTATTTGGCTAATATCTACCTTGTGGCATGCCTTACCGCGCATGACCGGTTCGACGAGGCTATTGCGAAGCTTGAGTGGATGAAGAGGTATTACGTGTACGACTTGCAGGCGGCCCGTACTGCCTTCTCCTACCGCAGGTGCCTGGAAAGGTCGCGGGCACCTGGTCAAGTCAGGAAAGCTGAGTTATTGAAACTCGTTGAGTCTGTCATTTGGAGGTGAGGGCCGGGGGTGCTATGAAGTGGGCTGTTCTAACAGGTATTCTGGGAGCCTTGGCTGCAGCAATTCTGGTGCTTGCGCTTGTGCGTGGCTCTGAGGAGGCCAGAATCAGCGCAGCTTGTGAGAAGTTTGGTGCTGCGCTCGGACAGGAAGACTTTGATGGCGCTGCAGAGGCGGTAAACGAAGTATCACGCCTCAGCGGCCACACAGTGTCCGTGGTGTCGGCCTTCAGAGAGCTCTATCCCATAGGCAGCACGCAGGCTTACCCGCTGAAGACACTCGACTTATCCCCGAGCTATGTCCGGCGTGTTGTCTTCTATGCCCGGCTTGCTGAATCAATCAGAGAGAAAGGGAGTTCAGACAGCGACACGATTGTAAGGGCATTCAACCAGGCCGTGCGGGGCATATGGCCGCCGCACTCAATGAGACAGCTTTCAGGGCGCAACCCCCGGCAGCTTGCACTTGCCGGAGTGGGGAGTCCTGTTGAGATTGGCTGGTTTTTTTGCACTGTTTGTCAGACCATGGACCTCCCCGCTTTGATTTTTAACTTCTGGTTGAAGGATGCGGAAGAATCGTGGCCGCTTGCTGCTGTAATGAGTGGGAAGGAATGGTACTTATTTGCGCCGGGCGAGGGTCTTCCGCTTGTAAAAAAGGGCACTTCGCACGTTGCCAGCGTGCAGAATCTTCTTGACGGGGAATCCCGGATTCCCGGGGGCGAAGTGGTTGATATTGAGACCTTTCGCGCTGTGACGCTGATTTTCGCTTCGGAAGCCGAGTCATTTCTGCCCGCCGCTTCAATCCTGCAGGAACTTCTCCGCGACGAGGGGATAGCTGTACGCTGCTGTTGGTCCGTATTCGACTATAGCGGTTGCATTGCGAGTATCCGCGGGTCGGTGAAGTCAGAGGTGGAGTTTGAGCAAAACGTTTCCACTATCTGGCCGTATCCGTTTCACATCGAGGAGGCGGCGATGATTTTCAGAGAGGCACGCGGCCATGTGGGTAGCAGGCTCGTGGAGAATGACACCTATGTTCGGGCAAGGGAGTTTGAGCTGACAGGGCGGCACATCGAAGCGCTGGCGGCAGCGGGTGATGGACAGGGCGCTGCCTTTACCCTTCTGCGCGCAAGGGCGCACCTCGGGGCAGGCGAGTTTGAAAAAGCTGTTGGCGATATGGAAGGTGTTTCGCTTGCAGGGCCTGCTGCAGACGAAGCTGCGTTTATCAAAGGATGTGCGCTTGAAGCGCTGGGCCGCACACACGAGGCGGCCGAAAGCTACCGGCAGGTCAGCGGCCCGAGGGCTGCGCTGGGCTCCTACCATGCGTCCGTTGTTACTGGCGCGAGGGCTGCGTTTACCATTCCCTCGCAGCAGTAGGCCACTCCTTAATGCCAAAAAAACAGGAGAACACGCACTTAGCACGTGTTCCCCCGCAAAAGAACCATTCTACAGATTAACTATCTCTTGGGCGTCCAGGTAGCGCCTGTGGTTGTCTCCCATATCTGGCCGGTGTTATCAATAAGATAACCCATCTCGCCGGTTGAACCCCAGGTGGACGGCGTTGCCTGGCAGCACCATGCGGTACCGACTGTGCCCACCACCGTGACGGTCATTTTGTACATGTAGCCCTGCTTGCCGGATGTCTCCGCAGCGCCCATCACCTGGTCAACCATCTTCTTGGCTGCCATCTGCGGGAGGGTTCCGTACGAATTGTACCTGTTGTTGTAGAGCTCTTCCGCGCTGCTAATAGTACGCAGGTTGGCAACAGCGGCAGCCTCATTAGCCGCCTTCTTCGACTCGAGCAGGTTCGGAATAGCGATTGCTGCGATAATTGCAATAATCGCCACAACGATCATGAGCTCGATTAGTGTAAAACCTTTGTTCATCCCATGCTCCTTTCATAACAACGCCTTAGTCTTTCAATTTCCCAAAGTACCTCAGCTCGCTCGCCACCTCCTTCCCGGTATTCTCTTTGCGCAATGTTACTGACTATTCAGTCTTTTCACCCCTGACATATGCAATTACTGTGCCGCTACGTCATGGGATTATAGTCATTATCCGCGTTGTTTCAAGCAAACAAAAGGGTTGCGAAGAAAAATTTTTCTTTTTGTTCCGCCTCCGCTTTCAAAAATTCACTTAATATGCCAATAATTGTCAGACTGATGACAATTTTCGCGCAAACTGTACCGACCCAGGCTGAGCCGGTCCGAAAGCTATCTCTTGAATTCCCAGGAACCTGCGCCAGTTTTTTCCCATATCTGGCCGGTGTTATCAATAAGGTAACCTAACTCGCCGGTTGTGCCCCAGGTCGTGGGCACGCATTGGCAGCACCATGACTGGTTGCCTGAGCCGATTGTCATGGTGTAGGTATATCCTTGCTTTCCAGATATATCCGCGTAACCAAGCACCTGGTCAATCATGTTCTTGCCAGCCAGGAAGGAGAGTGGCGTGTACGCGCCGTACCTGTTGTGATACAGTTCCTCAGTAGTGTTTATGGTGCGCAGATTAGCAACGGCGGCAGCTTCATTGGCCGCCTTCTTTGACTCGAGCAGGTTTGGAATGGCGATAGCTGCGATAATCGCGATTATCGCCACAACAATCATAAGCTCAATCAGCGTGAAGGCTTCATTCATCCTGTGATACTTCAAATCTTCTCAAATTCGGTTTGTTTAGAGCCACGCAAGTTATTTAGCAATTACTGTGCCAGAAACACTGAAGTCCCGGGCTGCCACAGGATTATGAATCCTGCTCTGTACATTGTCAAGAACCGGGATACTGAAATTTTTTGTTTTCATTCTACCCCGATTGCAGAAAATTTGCCCGATGTGCCGATAATTGTCACAATTACGACAAATTTTGCGTATATCTCGCCGAGGGACTTGGCTTGACAATCAGTCGGCAACGGGGAACATACATAGAACGGGTTTCTCAGTATGGAAACCCTTTCATCTCTCGCTATCGCTTGGGTATCCAGGAACTCGACTCGAATTTTTCCCAGATTTGCCCCGTGTTATCTATCAGGAAACCTTTATCACCGGAGGTGCCCCAGGTCAATGGCACACACTGGCAGCACCAGGATTTTGCAAAGGCCCCCATTGTCATAGCATAAATATATCCTTGCTTGGGTGTTACGTCCGCCATACCCATGGTTGCATCAATTATGTTCCTGTTTGCAAGCTGGCTCAGTGTCCCGTATGAGCTGAATCTTGTATTGTAGAGCTCCTCGGCACTGTTTATGGTACGAAGGGCGGAAACGGCCCTTGTCTCGTTCGCTGATTTCTTGTATGATAGCAGGCTTGGAATAGAAATAGATGCAATAATGGCGATAATTGCAACTACGACCACGATTTCAACCAGGGTAAGACCTTCATTTGTCCTGTTGATGTTCAAGATTACCTCAATCTTCTCTATAGGCCTATCCAGGCAAAACTTTACCATATTTTTGCATGCAATTACTGTGCCGCTAATTAGAAGATATTAACGACCTTTTACTATTATGTACAATATCCTATACCTTGTCAAGAATTAAATATACAAGTGTTTGCGGTTTATTTCACCCACACCCCAAGAAATACGATCGATGTGTCAAAAATTGTCACTGTGGTGACATTTTTTGGACCTTCCGTGCTCAGTAATGCAGGCTGAGGGTAGAAGAGCTATTTACGCACCTGTCGCCTGTAGGCTGAGAGCTTTCTCGCCAGGTACTCTCGCCCCCTGGCGAGGCGGCTGCCTATTGTGCCGGAAGGCAAATCGAGCACGGCGGCCGCTTCCTGGTATGTGAAGTTCTCAATATCACAAAGTATTATGACAACACGGTACTTTTCCGGCAGTCTGGCAAGGATGTCCTGCAAGAAAGCGCCCAGGTCTTTCTGCTCTATCGGCCGGGCGGGTGCTTCGTCATCTGTGCCAAGCAGTTTCATAATCTGCTCGCCGCCTTCTCCACCCGTTTCTATCGGCTGATTGAGCGAGAGATGAGGATAGCGGCGGCGGTTTCGAATCTCGTTGAGCGCAAGGTTTGTGGCAATCTTGTACAGCAGCGTTGAGACCCGGGCAATGCGGCGGTACTCGCGGCCCTTGCGGTAAATCCGTATAAACACCTCCTGCAACAAGTCCTCGGCTATTTCCCTGTCCCAGACCATCCGGTATATGTGGTTAAGCAGGCTGGCCTTGTGTCTCCTGGCAAGTATTGAGACAGCTATGCGAAGGGTCTCCTGGTCCGCATCCTTGCAGAAGATAAGCATGTCCTCGTCGGACATCAAGTTGAATTCCTGCTCAAGACCCATGCATTCTCCTTGTCTAAGAGGAGTCTGCCCTGCCTATTCTTCCGACGCGGATGAGTCCATAACCTTATTAAATGTCACAGTGTCGAGCGTCTTCTCTCGATAATCATTTATTGATTTGAAGATTTTTCTTATCTTGTTATCAGCCTGTGTTTGCGCGTTCTGGGGGACTTCCAGGCTGGTCGAAGGGACGTGTGCGAGAGCATCTTTGAGGCTTATCTTATCGGGTGGTTTCGCAAGCTGCAAACGGGACCTGTCCCGGTCGAGATAATTAAGCAGCTTCCCTTTCCTGAGCCCCTCGGCCAGTTCCCGGCACCAGTTCAGCGGCACCTGGAGCTTTTTTGCCACCCGGTTTACCTTAACCGGCCCTTCTCCATTACGGAAGGAAATGATAGCCTCACCGAGGATTCGAACAGTATAGTATCCCTTGAAGAGGGACAGAAAATGTTCGTCGTGCTTGTAGGCTGACGACATGATGCCAAAGTTCTGCTTGCAGTAACTGAGTTCCGTGGCGAATAACGTGATAACCCATGACAGGTATACCCACAGCAGGAAAAACGGAATTACCCCCAGCGGCCCGTACACCCCTGTTGGGTTTATGACATTGGAAACATACGCGGTAAATGGGAGTTTCGAGAACTCCCAGACCATGCCCGCGAACACCGCCCCGGCGATAGCCGCATCCGCCCTTACCGCAGTATACGGCACGAACTGGAGTAGCAGGTAAAACGCGAGCACGGAGAAAAAGTAGGGCAAGATAAAAAGAAATGTGTTATAGAGCCAGCTTTGTTCTGCCAGCTCGGCTGTGACGCTCGTATACAGCGAGAGGCCGAAGTAGTATGAGAAAAAAATGAGAACAGGTCCGAGTGTAATTACCACCCATATGTTGGAGATGCGCTTCACCAGGCTCCGCCTGACTTTCACGGCCCAGATGTCGTCCATGGATTTCTCAATCGCGGTAAGCAGGAGCGCGGCAGTCACAATCATTGCGCCAAACGAGAGCAGGCTGAACGAAATCCCCGTTATGTCACCGCTGACCTGCGATACAAGCGTGTCAATTGTGGTATTTATCCACTCCCGCACAGTATCAAACTGCTCGCTCTCGGGGACAACCTGGTTGATTAACGTGTCCCGGAGATGGCGGCCGAACTTCTTGAATGCGCCTACCGCGTTTAGAATTATGAAGAAAACAAAAGTTACCGGCACGAGCGACAGGAGCATCACGAATGACAGGGCCGCGGCACGAATTACGCAGTTGTCGCGCTTGAACTCCCGCCCGGCAAAATAAAAAATCCTGCCGTAACGCCTTATCTGGAACCAGATTGCAGGCCAGAGCCTGTCGCGACACCACCTGGCAAACGCATTGCCCGGCCTTGCAGCTTTCTCGTTCTCGGTCATGGAGACTTGTTTTTTCCTCTTTGAGCAGGACCCAAACCGGCAGCGAAGCCTATCGCTGGCCCCAATATTCTAACACTTCTGCGGCTGTTTGCCAACAGGTCTTTTCCCTCAATTAGTAAAGACGCTAAACAGACCTCAACCCTTGGCTTCGCCCACTTCGTTTCCTGCAATACGGGCTTAAGGTGGGTGAACCTGTCGCACACTGAAGTTGTAGGTGAGATGGCAAAGAGTGCCTGGACGCACAGAGTATCCCGGGGAAATACCATGCTGCCGCTGGACTTGTGCGGGCTTACTGACCTATTCTCCTTCTCGCAGATACTTGTCAATCGCAGTGGCGGCATTCCTGCCCGCGCCCATCGCAAGGATGACTGTTGCAGAGCCTGTTACGATGTCGCCCCCTGCATATATTCCGGGCAGCGAGGTCTTGCCTGTCTCCTCGTCCGCTACGATATAGCCCCACTTCGTAAGCTCAAGCCCGGGGGTTGACTGTGGAAGGAGGGGATTTGCATTTGTGCCCAGTGCCATAATCAAGGCGTCCAGCTCCATGGTGAATTCGGAGCCCTCTATGGGTATTGGCCGGCGGCGACCGGAGTGGTCAGGCTCGCCTAACTCCATCTTTATGCACTCAACAGACTTGACCCACCCCTTCTCGTCCCCGAATATCTTTGTCGGGTTGGTGAGGATATGGAAGATTATGCCTTCTTCCTTCGCGTGCTCGCGCTCTTCCGCCCGGGCAGGCATCTCAACCTCGGACCGGCGATATATCAGGTGAACCTCCGCCCCGAGCCGGAGTGCGGTTCGGGCTGAGTCCATTGCGACATTGCCGCCCCCGACAACGGCGACCTTCCCCTTCTTTTTTATAGGGGTGTCGTACTCCGGGAAGAGATATGCCTTCATCAGGTTTGAACGGGTCAGGAACTCGTTTGCGGAATATACGCCGTTGAGGTCCTCCCCCGGGATATTCATAAACATGGGGCTTCCCGCACCAATCCCAATAAAAACGGCCCCGTAGCCCTGCTCAAAGAGTTCCTCTATTGTAAAAAGCCTGCCGACTATAGCATTAAGCCTTATCTGGACACCGAGGCTTTTGACAAAATCAATCTCCGCCTGAACCATCGCCTTTGGGAGCCTGAACTCGGGAATTCCGTAAACCAGCACCCCGCCTGACTTGTGGAGCGCCTCGAAGATTGTCACCCCGTAACCCAGCTTCGCAAGGTCAGACGCTAAGGTAAGGCCTGCAGGCCCTGCTCCTATGACCGCAACCTTCTTGCCAAGAGGCTCAGGCTTTGGCGGAACCTCTACCAGCCCCTTCTCCCGCTCCCAGTCTGCGGCAAACCTCTCAAGCCTCCCAATTGCGACAGGCTCATGCTTCTTCCCCAGCGTGCAGGTCTGCTCGCACTGAATCTCCTGAGGGCAGACCCTCCCGCATACTGCGGGCAGGCTGTTCTTTTTCTTGATATGCCTTGCCGCCTCCAGAAACTTTCCCTCTGCAATAAGCTGGATAAACCCCGGAATATCCACCTGGACAGGGCACCCGCCTGTCTTCTTGCCATCCTTGTCAACTTTGCCTTCTATGCAGGTGGGTTTCTTGCACTGGAGGCACCTCTTCGCCTCTTCAACTGCCTGTTCCTCAGTGTAGCCGAGAGGTACTTCGTTGAAGTTCTTGATTCGCTCATCATGAGGCTGCTCAGACATCTTGACCTTGTGAGGAACTATCTTTTTCTTCTTTTTTTCTTCAGCCACCTCAAATTCCTTTCCAATACACCGTTACTATTGAAATTGTAGGTTTGTTTCTAACTGGCCCCTCTGAAAAACAGGAGATTCAACTGCTATTATCAAGAGTGGCAAGCCACTAACTCTGGAACCTGTCCAGTGAGACCTTCTCCTCGCCCAGATATTGATTCAGCCGCGCCATAAGGAGGTCGAAATCCACCTTGTGAGCGTCGAACTCAGGCCCGTCGCAACATGCAAATTTTGTCTCGCCACCCACCTTCACTCTGCAGCCCCCACACATGCCGGTCGCATCAATCATAATTGTGTTGAGGCTGACAATAGTCTTCACACCGAAGGGCTCCGTTGTCTTTGCGACAAACTTCATCATAATCGCAGGCCCTATGGCAATGACCCTGTCAACCTTCTCGGCCTCCAGTATCTCCTTGAGCGGCTCAGTTACAAGCGCCTTCCTTCCTTTGGTGCCATCATCCGTGGTTATTACAAGGCGGTGCGATACAGCCTCCATCTCGTCTGTCAGGATGAGAAGGTTTTCACTCCTCGCCCCAACGATTGATATTACCTCGTTCCCCGCCTCGTACAGTGCGCGGGTTATGGGGTAGATTACAGCAGTTCCGACCCCTCCGCCCACGCAGACTACTTTTCCAAACTTCTCAATCTCGGACTGCTTCCCCAGTGGCCCTGCAAGGTCGGTGATTGAATCGCCTTCATTCAGCGTCCCGAGAAGCTTTGTGGTCTTCCCCACTTCCTGGAAGACGAGCGTGATTGTGCCCCCGTCCCTGTCAAAGTCGCTGATTGTCAGCGGTATCCGCTCGCCCTCCTCGTTCACCCGCAGGATGATAAACTGGCCCGGCTGCGCCTTCCTTGCAATATCCGGCGCCGTAAACTTCATCCTCTTGACGCTTTCAGCCAGCTCCTCTTTCTTAAGTATCTTATACAAGCCGTCCTCCTTTCCTTTCCCGAAGATTGTGAATTATATCACGCGCGACCATGCTATCAAGTGAAATCATCGCGGTGCATGCAAGCCGCGGGCTTGTTTCCCGCGGACGTTAAGCAGTTTGGAATCCTTCGAGGAGATGAGACAGACCAATCTGCAGAGCTGCCAAAACGATAATTACAAGGACTGACCGCAAAAAACCTATGACGTAGTAATTCATAAGTATCAGCATCAGGACTACAAATCCCAGTATGAATCCGACGAAAGGCCACATCTGCGCTCCGAGCAGTACGAAAGACCAGCCAATCGCGACGTGAACCTTGTTCTTCCGGTTGCCGGGGTCGGCAATCATAATCGCAACCCACATGAGCACCCCGTTGATGCCTATGCTCAGCACAATAGATAGAAGAAATGCCGTAGCCATATTTCCCCCTGTCGCGGTGACCTGATACACGCAGATTATACCACCTGCCCGCGTTGAGTCAAGACAAGCCTGCTTCGCCAACCCCAACTCCACTGTGGGAAAAAGCCGGCAGTAGAAACACCTGACTGCAGTTACACAACCTGAATTTCCGCTCATTTTACTTCCCATCACGACCCGTTTGTGTTAAAATGCCGCTTGTAAAGAGGATTTGTTTGACAGGCTCACAAGCGCTCGACTGGAGGATGCGGGGAGATGGCAAATTTACGTAACTTGGCGCTTCTGTTCGTTGTTGTTCTGTCTCTTTGTATTACAGGATGCCGTGGCGTTTGGCGGAGTTCTGACGACTACCTCCAACTTGGCATTCCCGGCGTCAGCGGTAAGAAAGTGCTCAGGCATATTTTGTTCCGCGACGGAAGGCTCAACCTTGGAATCAACGTTACGCCAGGTAATGTTTCTCCCGACGCTCATAACCTTGGAGTAAAGAGAACATCGAGGATATGGAAGGTTTCCGATGAAGTTCTCGGCAAAGTCGAGGAAGGTAAGTATTACCTTACATCCCATGACGAATGCACAGTGGAAATCCTGATCAGCGGGCGAAAAAACATCTTTGTACTGACCCACAACTTGAGAGACCCCGAGGCCCCGGCAGCTCTTGAGAAACTCATCCTCGAACTTTCAGGATTGAGCAAGTGGTAAACTTTACGGGTGGGGGAATTCCATCCAAATAGCAAGCTGTATTTTAGCACGACTTTTCCTGTTTTCCTGGAATATTTTGCCTGCTCGCGTGTATAATGGATTGAGTAGGAAGCACCACGCTCACGAGGCGTGGTGGAAGATTGTGAAACTACTCTTACAGGATTCTTAAAGTGACTGAATTCGTACTAACCTCTATTAGGACAAGATGTTACACTCACCCACACTGTCTGTATCGGCGCAACCTCCTTGCGTAACAAGGGGTTGCGTCAATTCCCAATTCGCGCCGAACCACACACCTGTAACGGAGACCCCCGCGAAATCTGTAAAAATACGCCATAAGTCCTTGGCATATAAAGAACTCAATTTACAGACAGTTTACAGACGCGGAAATGATGCAGAAACGCCGTCGAACCGGGGAAGAAGTGGGAATCCTGGGGCCGGCAAGAGATAGCTCAGGAGAGGCTTATTTTTGTTGATGGAGGGTGGCTGTTTTGATATACTGCGTAACCTTGCTGCCGGGCGGCATAGCCAAGTGGTCTAAGGCAGCGGATTGCAAATCCGTTATCGTCGGTTCGAATCCGACTGCCGCCTCTTTACCTTTTCAGTACTGTCTTGCGCACACCGGCAAGCGTGGTGTCCTATTTTGCTTGACAGTTGCAATGTATTCTGCTACTTTCTCATTGATGCAAGATTAAAGGGAGACAGCGGATTGATAGACAAGGAGCTTCTTGACATCCTGGCATGCCCCGTCTGTAAGACGCCTGTCAGGGAGGAAGGAGACCGCCTGGTTTGCACCAAGTGCGGCAGGCGCTATCCTGTGAGGGACGGCATTCCGATAATGCTGGTTGATGAGGCCGAGGTATCTGAAGAGGTGGAAGATAAGGGTTAGCGAGCATTCCGGCGGCCTGAGCCAATGAAGGCGATAATTTCGGACATACACGCAAATGTCGAAGCGCTGCGGGCGGTGCTCGAAGATATTACGAGGCGGGACGTCGAGGAGATTATCTGCCTCGGCGATGTAATAGGGTACGGGCCCAGCCCGCTGCCGTGTATTGACCTTGCCCGCCTGTTCAGGTTCAGCCTCATGGGTAACCATGAGGATGCGTTGCTGTTCAAACCTCTCGGGTTTAACGAGAAGGCACGCCGCGCGCTTGAGTGGACGCGGAGCCAGCTTAATAACTCTATGGAGCCGCCGGAGAAGAAGCGCCAGCGCTGGAACTTTCTGAGTGACCTCAAGCGTTCATTTGTCGAAAATGGTATTGCATACGTGCACGGCTCTCCCCGTGACCCGACGCGCGAATACATCTTCCCGTCTGACATCAGCGACAAGGATAAGATGGAACAGATTTTTGCCAAGATTGAGCGAATTTGTTTCACAGGTCACACGCATGTCAGCGGCGTTTTTACCGAGAAGGGCTACGTAAGCCCGGTTATAGGCAGGTCAATGAGCTTCAAGGGGCTGGGCAAGGTGATAATTAATGTCGGCTCTGTGGGCCAGCCGCGCGACGGCGACCGGCGTGCCTGCTACGTCCTTTTCGACGGGGAGACTGTGACTTTCGTGAGAGTTCCCTACGATGTCGAAAAGACCATCGCTCTTATGGAGAAACTCCCGGAGCTTGACCGGTACTTGATTAAACGCTTGCGTGGTGGGAAATAACCTCTCCAGGGTCCGCAGGTCCATACTCAGAGGAGCAATGGAAAAAGAGCGCACTGTAATCGCACTGATAGTCTCCATGCTGGCTATCTTGCTTTACTTCCACTTCTTTGCACCCAGGCCGAAGCCTCGCAAGAAACCGGAGGAAGCAAAGCAGCAGCAGGTTGAGCCTGAGCCTGCTGCAGGGGAAAGAAAGCAGGTAACAGAGGCGCCAGCCGAGCCCGCCGAGCCCGCTGAGCCCGAAGTTCCCGAGCCGGTTGCTGTTGAGCCCGAAGAGGGGACTGTGCAGACCGGGACGCTTGAGTTCCTCTGGAAAAACAGCTCGGCCGCTTTCGATCAAGTTGTCCTTGCCGCGAAGGAAGACAACCGTTACCTTTACCCGGACCATACCCGCGAGCAGCCCCTGCGCCTGCTTTTTGCCAAAGGCGAGGAGGATTTTATCCTTCGCGTCTGCGAGCCCGGGTCCGAGGATGACATAGCTGCGGGTAACTGGCATGTTGTTAAGAAAGACCCTGCCGAACTGGTTATGCAGGCCCAGACGTTAAAGGGCATTACGGTAAGCAAGCACTTCACGTTTGTGAAGGATTCCTACCACGTTCTTGTCGAACTCAGGTTCCGCAACGACACCGCCGCTTCAGCCTCGCCTGCCTACCGGATTTTTGTTGGCGGCGGCATATTGAAGGAAGTTGGCATAAGGTCGCCGGGCGGGGCACTGGTGGCCCAGCGCATCAGCGGAGAGCTTAAGGTCAAGCGTGACCGGCCAAATATTTTTACAGATGAAAAGCCTTTCAAAGAGTACACGGGCGGGGGAGCCTGGGCCGGGATGGAGAACAAGTACTTCGCCGCCGTCCTGGCGCCCGAAGACCAGATTACTTCTTCCGCAGTCCG
>CAYWBA010000017.1:15848-18339 GCA_964455955.1 uncultured Planctomycetota bacterium
AATCATAAGCCAAACGATATACCCTCAGTTTAATCCAGATAAGTAGTCACAGCCTGCCTTAAACGGGGAGCCGCAGCTTATCAATATGCGCGTCTCTCTGGTCAGCAAGGAAATTCCGCTCGCGCCCGGCGAGGAGAAGATACATCGCTACCTTTTCTTCGTCGGCCCCAAGCAGGAAGACGTGCTTGAAAAATACAAGAGTCTTGGTCTTGACAGGCTCCTGGACTATGGGTGGTTTGGCTTCCTGAGCAAGCTTTTCATGTGGATATTGCGCGGTATCCACCATATTATTCCCAACTGGGGTGTGGCGGTAATCATACTTACCTTTATTGTTCGCGGGTGTCTGCACCCGGTGAGCCGCAAGTCGCAGATGTCAATGCAAAAATATCAGATGGGGATGCAAAAGCTCAAGCCCAAACTGGACAAGATAAAAGCTAAGCACAAGAACAACCGCCAGAAGGTTACGCAGGAGACACTGAAGCTGACCAAGGAAGAAGGCATTTCCATGTTTCCCGCAGGCGGTTGTTTGCTTATGCTGCTGCAGATACCGGTATTTATCGGCCTGTACTGGGCGCTGAGCCTCTCGATAGAGTTGCGCCAGGCCTCGTTCGTGTTCTGGATTGACGACCTCTCTCAGCCTGATGCGGCATTCGCGCTGCCGTCAAATATACCTTTGCTTGGCACTCCCTTTATCAACATTCTGCCAATTCTCATGATGGCCTCCATGGTTTTCCAGCAGCTTACGCAGCCGAAAGCGGCAGACCCTCAGCAGGCCCAGCAGCAGAAGATGACCATGTTCATAATGGTCATAGTGCTCGGCTTTATTTTCTACTCAATGCCCTCCGGTCTTGTGCTGTACTTTCTGACCTCAAACGCGGTGGGCATTGTGGAAACAAGACATATCAAGCGTAAGCTCGCCAGTGAGGCTGAGAGGCCGCAGGGCAAATGAAGGGGTCTGAAACTATAGCGGCACTCTCAAGCGCTTCCGGTTCCTCGCACATCGCCATAGTGCGCGTAAGCGGGCCGGACTCCCTAACCATCGTGAGCTCGCTCTGCCCCGGCGCGGGACTGGATAAGACGGCGGGTTTCCACGCGGCGGAGGCTTTCCTGAGAGTCCCCGGTTGTGGCGAAGCGAAGTGTGATATCTACATCTTCCGCGCACCGTTTTCTTACACTACTGAAGATGTCGTGGAGCTGCATTTCCCCGGCTCTCCGCTGCTTGCCGAAAGAATTCTTCTTGCTCTTGCCCAAAAAGGGGCGCGGCCTGCCGGACCGGGTGAGTTCACCCGCCGTGCTTTTCTCGGAGGGAGAATAGACCTTGCCCAGGCCGAGGCTGTATGCGCTGTAATCAGCGCGCGCAATGACGCGGAACTTGCTCTGGGTGCCCGGGCGCTGTCCGGTGCTGTTTCAGAAGAAATTTCACGCGCCTCAGGCAGGCTTGAGAACCTGCTTGCGCTTGTTGAGGCTTCGCTCGATTTCAGTGACCAGGACATAGAAATCATACCGGCAGGCCAGGTACGCGAACAGGTCGAAGAAGTCCTGGCCCTGTTGGAGAGGCCTGCATCCACAGCCCCGGAGCCGCGCCGCGACATGCTGCGCGTGCTTATTTGCGGCATGGCCAACGTCGGCAAAACCTCACTTTTTAACTGCCTGCTTGGAAAGGGCCGGGCAATTGTCTCCCCCATCGCAGGCACGACCCGTGACGCTGTAAGCGCGGTCCTTGAGCTGGGCGGCACTCAGATACTCCTCTTTGATACTGCGGGCCGCAAACAACGTTCAGAGGGAGTGGAATCGCTCGCCCTGTCGGTTGTTGAGAGATTTCTCGATATGACTGATATTGCGGTCTGCGTGATGGAAGCGCACAAAAAGCCCTCAGAAGGCGAGCTTGAGTTTTACAATTCAATCGGGTGTCCCAAATTTCTTGTCGCCAACAAGTCCGACCTCGGTCTTGCGGACGGACTAAGAGAATGCTTGAATATCTCCTGCTTGACAGGGCGGGGGATAGCTGAACTCAAGGAGTCTCTGACGGACATGGTCCGCGGCGGCGTTGAGCGCCAGCCTGACGCATTGTCTCTTTCGTTCAGGCAGCGCGACGCACTTGCGAGGGCGCGCGGCGCGCTTGAAAGAGCTCTGGAGTCCGGTGCTGAGGAACTTCTTGCAGAAGACCTTCGTGAAGCAATCGGCGCCCTTGGAGAAATTGCCGGGAAAATGGTGTCGGACGAAACCCTTGACAGAATTTTCCAACAGTTTTGCATAGGGAAGTAGATTCCGCTCCAATGGCGCGTTACACGCAGACGAACAACACTTTGAAGTGGCACTTCTTCTTCCTGCCTCAACAGAAGAAGATTTTCTATTTTGTAAGTTTTTTTCAAATTTGTGCGCAGAGAATACAACATAGCCGAAATTGCCTCGTATATGTTAACGGAGAGCAAATGAGTTGACTTTCACCTGGTGTGCGCGGTATGCTATGGACTGTAGCGAAAGAAAGTAG
>CAYWBA010000018.1:0-17784 GCA_964455955.1 uncultured Planctomycetota bacterium
CTGGCCCTGTCTATCTTGATTACCTTTGTCTGCGCCATTTCGTGACGCATTCTAACACCTGGGCCTCGCCTCGTCAAAGATGCATTTCGAACATCTTTTCTGCCAACGAGTTAGGACAAAATTCACCACAGAGACGCAGAGGACACAGAGGGGAACCTTTTTCCTGTTTGGCATTTGAGCTTTGATATTTGAGCTTTTTCACCGTTGGGCTTTGAGGTAAATACCCTTGGTGTTGTATAAGAATTCGGAGGATTTTTTCATAATTTCTATCAACTTTTACTGTATGGTGTGGTCTATATTAGGTAGCAGGCAGGAGTCTGCATCGTAAGGGAAGATAACAGAATGAGAAGACGAATTCGGTTTCTGGTTCTTATCGCCCTGTGGGTATTAGTGACTTTGCTATGCGGGCTCGCTTTGTTGCGATGGAACCTTGTGGACAGGGAGTTGAAACCTGCTCGAAGTCCCATTTCGGCAGATTCGAGGGAAAGACCTGAATCCGATACGGATTCCGGCAGTCGAGAGCCTGCACTCTTTACCCCGGGGCATCCTGCGGACGGCGGGCGTGCGACGCCTCGCGGAGATTCAAAAGAGCCCGATGTTAAGTCAAAGCGAGTAGAGAATGGGACAGTGCCCGGTGCAGATTCCGGTGCTCAGGCTGGCGAGTCCTCTGACAGGGATTCACAACCCGGGAGCGGCGAAAAGGGGTCTCGCAAGGCTGCAAGAAGCACTGGCGAGGGCGGGGGAGATGTTGCGGGTGATTCGCCGGGAGAGAGAATTGCTTCCGAGCTTACAGTTGTCCTCTTGCGGATGGACACGAAGGCAGGCATTCCGAATGCACGTGTTTATCTAAGCTACCGCGAATACAAATCAGTGCCTGGTCGGGAAGGACTGCAAAGTTCTGTGTCCAGTGACCGAAAGATGGTAACGGGCAAAACTGACAGCAGTGGTTCCGTTGTGCTCAGCTTGGAGACGCGCGGGAGTGCTGACGGGATCAGTTGCTTACTTGGGATTTCGCCTCCAGCCGCTAAGACTGCATTTACTATCCCGAATGGAGCAAGGGAGAGACGCGAGTTTGTCCTGGAAACAGGAGGGGGAATCAGTGGCAAAATCGTCGTTGAGAACCATGTGCAGGGAAGGCCTTTTCCTACTATAACGCTGGTTTGCGCGCCAGACATTGGCGGCACCATACTGACCGGGTCTGAATCTGTAGCTTGCCTTTCGGACAAAGATGGCTGTTATCACTTCGGGCGCTTGCTGCCTCGGAGCTATTTTGTGTTTGTGTTACACGGCGGGTACGAGCAGGTCTCGCCACACAAGGCAGTGACTGTCAAGCCCGGCGAGACTGTTGAAGGGCCAACCATAGTTGTTAGAAAATATTACCAGTTCAAAGGCCTTGCGCAAAGCTCCAGCGGTGAGGTACTGACTAACAGGCGGATTGATATTACAATGCGAGAGGGTTGGTTCATGGCACAACCGCAGGCTCGAACAGACAGCGATGGTCAGTTTACAGTGGAGCTGCCGCGCGGGGCTGACTGGGTGGATTTGGCGATTGAGAACTTGCAGCCGCTGCGTCTGACAAGTGCGGAGCTGGAGCAAGCGGCAGCGGAGCGTGATGGAGACCTGGGGACTCTTGTCTTTCTGGAAAGCGCGCGCGTCTGGGGCAGGGTTATATCAGGTAAGAGTGGCAAACCGGTGGATGGGGTCAAAGTCACTGCATCACGGACCGAGGACCAGGGAAAGCCCCGGGATTGGACAAGTGCATTTTACAGACCTGTCGAAACCTTGTCTATGTCCACTCCTCCCGGGGACATGAAGATTGAAGATACCGGGCAGGGAGGTGGCTGGTTCGACCTGCGCAATGTACCGCCCGGCAATATCAAACTGACAGCCGAAAGTTCCGGGGGCAACGCCGAGCTAACGTTGTCTGTGGAGCCTGGTGGAACCTCGGGGCCGCACGAACTGCTGCTGTGCTCAAGCGGCAAGGTTGCCGGCAGGCTGATATGGGGCGACAGCGGCAAAGCTGCGGAAAATATGGCTGTAGGAGCTTATCCTGTCAATAGCGGCCAGGAAGGCTTGAGTTACATCCTTTCAGTTCTTCCCCGTGCAGATGGCCGGCTTCCCTTTGGGGCGACTTCTCAGACCCGGACAAATAAAGATGGGGGGTTTGAGTTTGTCAGTCTTCCTGCCGGCAAATACGTGCTGCTTGCGCAGGTTCGTAAAGATGGCCATTCGTACCGCGCATTGTCGCCTGTACTGGATTTGAGCCAGCCCGGAGCGTGTGCGGCCGGCCTTGAGCTTCATTTGGATGCACTTACACGATTGAAACTTACTGTTAAAGCTCCTGCAGACCTGCCGGTTGAGGCGGTCAGTCTGCACCTAACTTCCGGCCCTCAGATTGCCCGCGAGCAGGGGAATTCGCCTTTTAACATCGAAGCGGAGGTGGAAAAAGGCACAGGGGAGGTGGTTGTCCTTGCCCAGGGGTGCGAAACTCTCAGGCTGCCACTTGCCGGGCTCTCCGGTGACCTGCTTGAAACAGAAGTTGAGCTCAAAAAGGCCCAGGCCGACGGCCTCATCGTTATTTATGTCTGGTCACAGTCCGCTGCATCAAAAGCCGGTATCCAGATATGGGATAGGATAGTCAGCTATAATGGCGTTATGCTTCAATCTCGCGAGCAACTGGGCGAACTGATAAGAGAGGCTTCCTCTGGCTCCTCAGCAAAAATTGAAGTCAGGCTCTTGCGCGCCGGGGGAATTATATCTATCGAGGTGCCGCCTGGCGAGCTGGGCGTTCAAGTGCGGTAGGCAATAAGAGCCTGGTTCTACTCCTCTATTCTTTTGAGGCTTTTGTGGCAGCGGGCGGCGAGCCCGGCGTAGAGGTCCTTGTGGCTGTCGTGCGTAGCTATCTGCTCTTCTGTAAGCTTCGCTATTATCTTGGCCGGTACACCGGCCGCGGCCGAGGCGGGGGGGATTTCCTGGCTGTTTCGGACCACGCAGCCCTCCGCTATTATAGACTTTTCGCCCACCACGGCGTAGTCGCTGACTGTCGCGTTCATGCCGATTGTCACCTGGTCGCGTATGGTGCAATTGTGGAGCATGCTGGCATGGCCGACCGAGACCCGGTTGCCTATTTTGGTCATATCGTCCGGGCGGGCATGTATTACGCAGCAGCCCTGAACGTTGCTCTTGTTGCCGATGACTATCCTGCCCCAGTCGCCGCGGATGACGCAGTTTGGGCCGATGAAGCAGTTTTCTCCAATTTCGACATTGCCGATAACTACGGCTGACTCGCTGACAAAGGCGGAATCTGCGATTTTCGGGCGTTTGCCTTCAAATTCGTACAAGGCCATGAAGTCTCCTTTCTGTCCGGGTGTCAGAGTACAGGGAGTTCGACTTTCGGGAAGAGGGATTGGCCGCGCAGTGTTTTTGTGCCCGGCGGGAGTATTCCCCAGGACATCAGATTCTTGAGCTTGCCGCTCTCAGCCGGCACGCCGAGCTGGTCGCGTATCTCCTGCGCGCTTTCGAACATGAAGGGGTCAATCGCCCAGGAGACAATGCGGAGTGTCTCAAGCAGGGTATAGAGCACGCCGCCGAGCCGCCCGGTCTTGCCTTCTTTCTTGAGGGCCCAGGGCTTTTCGTCATCGACAAACTTGTTTGACCGGCGGATTACATCCCATATTGCATCAAGCGCCCGGCTGAATGTTAGGTGTTCAAGCTCGGCATCTATCCTGCTGAAGAGACCCGAGGCCATCTCGCGGAGCTCCCGGCCGATGTCCTCATCCGGCGGCGGTACGGAGCTGTCAAAATACTTTTCCACCATTGCGAGGGAGCGGGAGAGCAGGTTGCCGAGGTCGTCGGCGAGGTCGGAGTTTATCCGGCCCACGAGCGCCTTGTAGCTGAAGTCGCCGTCGGCGCCGAACGGTATCTCGCGCAGCATGAAGTAGCGGAACTGGTCCAGGCCGTAAGCCTCGACCACCTCACGTGGATAGATAGCCGTGCCGGTAGACTTGGAGATTTTCTTGCCATCTATCGTCCACCAGCCGTGCGCAAAGATTTTCCTAGGCGGCGTCAGCCCCGCCGCTATCAGCATGCAGGGCCAGATGACGCAGTGGAACCAGATAATGTCTTTGCCGACAATATGCACCGCGTTGGGCCAGAACGTCTCGAACTTCTCAGTATTATCAGGCCAGCCGAGTGCGGAAATGTAGTTAATCAGCGCGTCGAACCAGACCCAGATAATGTGCTTGTCGTCGCCGGGCATGGGAACGCCCCAGGTGAAGGTCGAGCGGCTGACCGAGACATCTTCAAGCCCGCTTCGAATCCGGCTGAGCACCTCGTTGCGCCTGCCAGGCGGCTCGACGAAGTCGGGGTTTTGCTCGTAGTGGCGCAGAATTGCATCCTGGTAGGCGGACATGCGGAAGAAGTAGTTTTCTTCTTCGAGCTTTGTCGGCGGCCGCTGGCAGACGGGGCAGTTTCCTTCCACAAGCTCGGGTTCTTTCAGGTACCGCTCGCACGGCACACAGTACAGGCCGGAGTAGACCCCCTTGTAGATGTCACCCTTGCCGAGGAGCACTTTGAAGAACGCCTGTACTGTAGCTTCGTGCCGCGGGTCGGTCGTGCGTATGAAATCGTCGTTGGTTATTTCAAGTTGCTTCCAGGTTTCCTTGAAACGAACGACCGTCTGGTCGGCAAGCTCCTTGGGGGTCATGCCCTGCTCGCGTGCGGCCTGCTCTATCTTCTGGCCGTGCTCGTCGCTGCCCGTAAGAAAGATGGTCTTTTTACCCTTGAGGCGGTTGTATCGCGCAAGGACGTCGGCCGCTATGGTAGTATAGGCGCCGCCTATGTGCAGGTCCGCGTTTACGTAATAGATAGGCGTTGTTACATAGTATGTATTTGACATTTCTTCTCCCTAAGCGCCGTTGTCTTGACCGCTTTCCTGCAGGCTTTTTCCCTCGCTGCTTCGCTCAGGCGGTTCTTTTGCCTTTGAGTCTTTTTGCCTGTCCCAGGACAGGTCTTCAACGCCGTAAAGGACTTTTTCGCCTTTTGACTCTTCAACCAGCACGAGCTGGGCGATGATGTCGTAGTTAATCACCTCGCCTTCGCCTTTGGGCGTGGTGACCTTTTTGCCTTTCCTGGGCAGCTTGGCTTTCATCTCCTGGTAGGTGGCGTTTTCGAAGCGCAGGCAGCACATAAGGCGTCCGCAGGCCCCGGAGATTTTGGACGGGTCGAGCGTGGCCTTCTGGCTCTTGGCCATCTTGATAGTGACAGGCTCGAGCGAGCGGATAAACTTGCGGCAGCAGACCTCGCGCCCGCAGTGCTCGTAGTCGCTAAGCAGCTTGGCTTCGTCCCGCGCCCCGATTTGCTTCATCTCGATGCGGGTCCTGTACTCCCTTGCCAGCTCCCGCACCAGCGCGCGGAAGTCAACCCTGCTTTCGGCAAGGAAGTAAAATATCACCTTCTCCCCGCCGAAGAGGTGTTCCACAACCGCGAGCTTCATGGGAAGCGCCAGCTCCCGTATCTTCTGCTGGCAGAACTTGAACTGCGCGGTCTCAGTATTCTCGCTTATCTCCTTGGCACGGGCGAGGTCATCTCTGTTGACCTTGCGAATCACCCGTTTTTCCGCCGGGGCGGGCGGCTCGGGCTTCTGCTCCTGCGCCGGCGTATGCTCCGCGGGTGCGGCAGGCTGCGAGACTGTCACGACCTCTCCAAGCTCGATCCCGCGGTCAGTCTGCAGGATAACCTTGTCGCCGCGCCGCAGAGGCACCTGGCTGGGAAATGTGTCTATGTGCATCATATAGCCGTATCGAACTGTAGCTTCAACCATTAGTTCCTGCTCCCGCCCCAGAGCCTGGGTTCCCAAGACGGCCTTCTCTGTGGCAATTCAAAATGCAAAAAGCAAAATTGATAATTGCAGTTCATAATTCAAAAATTTTAATTTTACACTGCAACTTTGAATTTTTCACCTTGAACTTTTAACTTCTTGGCCGGCCTCGGAGACTTCAAGGCAAAACTCCTCGACTGTTAGTTGCACGTTGACGTTACTTTCTATGTCTTTCTTTGTTTCAAGTATCTTTTCAAAGATTTCAAAAGCCTGCCCTGCCTGTACCGTGCCTGCCTCTTGCGATAGGGTTTCGCGGTCACCGTGAAGCGGGGGAACTTCGCACTTCTCGCCTGTTACCGCCAGGTCGCGAACGTAAGTAAGCAGCAGGTCCAGCATCTGCTGCACATCGGCGCGCTTTTCCTGCATGCTCCTGACTGACGGGCTTGCAATTTCAAGCAGCGTCCTTGCAGCACTGAGGGGGTCGGCTTTGCCTGCGACAAGCTCGGCGAAGGTATCAAGAGCTTTTATGCGCGAGGCGACGAAGTCCTTGCCTGCAAGCTCCTGTGCCCGGCCCATCGAGCCGCAGGCCAGATTGGCAACCACCTGCGCGTGTTCGCCTGACAGGTGCATTTTTTCGACCAGCCTGTCCATTATCAGGCGCTTTGGTATTCGGCCGAACCGGATTCGCAAGGCGCGTGACCGGATGGTGGGGAGAAGCGCCTCGGCGGTTGCGGTCAAAAGCATCAGAAGCGACCAACGGCCCGGCTCCTCAAGTGTCTTAAGAAGCATGTTGGCCGCCTCCTCGCTCAGCGCATCGGCAGGGTCTATTATCGCTATCTTGTATTCGCCCGGCGCGCTCTTCAGGCTGAAAAACGGAATCAGGTCGTCGCGTATCACATCCACGCCGATGTTGCGGCTGGCCCTGGGAAGCGTGTATGTCCGAACCAGAGGGTGCTTGTCCTGCTTGATTAGCTCGCAGTCGGGGCAATTGCTGCACGCGCCCTTTTGCGGGCAGAGGAGCATCCTCGCCAGGGCCCGCGCAGCCATTGACTTGCCCACGCCGTTGGGGCCTTCGAAAAGGTAGGCATGCGCCAGCCGCCCGCTCTCAATCGCCCGGCTGAGCTGCCGCAGCGGTTCTGCCTGGCCCAGTATTTCAGCGAATGGCATCTTCCACCGCCTCCACGACCCGTTGATGGACCTCCAGTGGTTCACCGTTTCCGTCTACCACAACAGTCGCCTTGCTCTTTTTGCCAAGTCTATGATACGCTTCCCTAACTTTCTCGTGAAAGGTTAAGTCCTTCTTCTCTTCCCGGTCAGGGGCTTCGTCGAAAAGCGAAATCTGGGCTCTGGCACGACCCAGCATTCTTCGGTCAAGCCATTTATTTTTCTTCAATCTCAACACGACCGTCAAATTCGGTTGAACCTCTTCAGTTACAAACTCTCCTATTTTGCGGACAATTCCTTTCCCAAGTCCGCCAGCTATTCCCTGGTATACGAATGTGGAAAGGAGGAATCTGTCAGCTACAACTATTTTGTTTTTTGCCAGCGCAGGTTTGATAATTTCTTTGACCAGTTGAGCCCGGCAAGCCATGTACAAAAGCATTTCAGTCGCAACCGACATGCCGGAAAGCTGACTGTCGCGCAGCACCTTGCGAATGCGTTCACCTACGGCGGTGCCGCCCGGCTCGCGCACATGGACGACCTCAAGTCCCTTGTCCGCCAGATGCTTGACAAGAAGCTCGGCCTGGGTTGACTTGCCCGAGCCGTCCGGCCCCTCGATAACTATAAATTTCCCCGCCACTTGTTCTCCCAGAATCAGCAGTGACGTCCAATTATAAGGGATGTTTAGAGCTAATCAAGATGATTGTGGCTGTGCGGCCTGTGGTCAGTTGCGGTTGGAAGGCCGAACACTTGATAGCGGCTGCGGGTCGGCGGGTAAGTGCTGCCTCTCAGACCGGCGGGTCGGAAGGCTGTCTTGCCTGCCTTCTTTTGCCTTCCTGAGCGTTTCCCCGGTGGCTGCGGTTCGCTTTTTCAGTAGAGATGTTATCTTTTCAATGTAACTTAGAGGTGCCACGCCGGATATCACAGCGCCGCGGTCGAGCAGGAATGAAGCGACGCGGGAGCGCGCCAGGTATGAACGGGGCAGGGCGGAAGAGAAGTTGACAAGCACCAATATCAAGAGGGCGCAGACAAAAGCCCCCTGCACAGCCCCGAAGAGGGCACCGGCGAAGTGGTCTGCCGCGCCGAGTTTGAGCTTGTCAGCCGTTGCCTTTATGTAGCTGAATATGATGTAGACTGCCGCGAGGACCATAATAAGCAGGCACACAAACCCGGCTGCGGACGCGGTGGTTGAGGACAGGCGGTAAAACAGCAGCCTTGCCGCCGTGGCGTGCAGCTTTGCAGCAAGAAGGAGACCTGCCGCGAACGCCACGACGTGTGAGAGTTCGCGGATAAAGCCCTGCTTCGCGCCGTAAATTGTGCAGGCTGCGATAACACCCAGTATGACAATATCCAGTACAGTCAAGACACACTCCCGCTGTAGAGTCTCCCGTATCCAGTATCGGCACGTGGTGCGTGAAGTGTTAGAAGAAAGGGCGGGCGGAGCGAATCTATTTGTCTTTTTGGTCGAATGGCTTGTTCTTGTCTTTCTTGGCACCGTCTTTGTCATCGGCTGTAAATGCCTTCTTTCCCCGGAAGTAGGTAAGCGGGGCTATTTCAACTTTTACATCCTTTGCATTGCCGGTCGCTCCCACGGCCCATACTTCACCTTCGACTCGTGAAAGTATCTTGGGGATAATTCCAAAAGGGTCAAAGCGGCTGAGCAAGCGGCTGAAAAGACTTATCTTGAAAACAATATCAACTTCACCGTCAAGCCGGAGTGTTCCTTCTAAAGCCTTGTCGAGGTTCATGACAGGGGAATGGAAATAGGCTTCGGTGAATACGAGCCTGTCGCTTTCGATGCGGAATTCGGCGTATGACTCACTGAAGTCCACTCTCGGCACAGCGCCGAACGAAAGTCCCTTAACAACCTTCGAGAAAAAAGGAACCTCCCATAAGTTGGACTTTGAAAGCTTGATTTCGCCTTTGCCGCGCAGCGACGATGGGTCAGAGCCTTTCCCGCTGAAAGAAATCCACGCAGTGGCGCGACCCGTTGTTTTTGGCATCTCCTTGCCGAAAAGCTGCTCCGCCGCCTGCTGTACCGACACTTCCTTAAGCTCGAATCTTCCGGCGTAGTCTGTCTCTTCGCCGAAGAACACATGCAGCTCGCCTGAAAGAGTACCATTCGCCATCCTGCCTGTTATCGGGTCGAGCTTGAGAGATTCTTCTGTCAGTTTGAGTGGTGACGAGGTCCACTTTACGGGCAGGCCGTTTACGGTGTACTCCGAAAGCTGGATAAGCCCGTGCTCCAGAGTATGCTTGCCCGCAGGTGTTACATGGCCCCTGAGAGTTACCTTGCCTCGAAGATTCTTGAACGGGAAGCCTGCTTCTATTCTTGCATCCTCAGGCTGTAGAAGAATGTCATAGTCAACTGCGGCCTCTGCGCCCTTGAGCTGGTCAAGGTGGAGCCTGACGCGCCCGGAAGTAACACCTGCGAGTTTTATGTCCTGCCAGGCCGTCTTTAACTTCCCAGGCATCGCGTCGCGCAGTTTCTTGGTCAGTGAGATGCTTTTCAGCTTGATGTCAAGCTCGGCGGTGGTTCGGTTGCCCTTGGGCTCAACCGTGCCCGAGAGGCAAATCCCGCGCCTGCGGGTATGGAGTTCCTTGATATCAACCCGCTGGGTGTCGAGATTTATCATTACCTCGCCTGCAACCCCTGAGACAGGGTAGGGGAACTCGCTGTAAGTCCCGCTTACATCAAGCAGGCGAAGCTTCAGGGTCTTTTTCAAACTTTCGGAAGGCGGGGTTATACCGTCAATCCATATAGCCACATCCGCGCGGCCATAAGGGTTAAACTCCTTCCAGGTGGCAAGAACCTCCTTGGGCAAGACCTCCTTCATTTTCTCATCAGCCAGAACATCAAAAGCCTCTATTCTCAGCCGCACCTCGCGCTTCTTATCGGGGAGGTCCCGAACCTCGCCCCAGGCCTCAAGCCGCCCGCCTGCTACCTTGCCTGTCAGCCTGCGGAAGCAGTATCTGTCGGGCGTAATTTCAACAACCCCATCAAGCTCCTCGGCTTTCATGGGAAAAAGATTATGGACCGCCCAGCCGCTGCTTAGGTTGACTATGCCGGTCGGGATGAAGTCTTCAGCACCCTCGGGCTGCAGGAGATGGATTTCGCCATCGAGCCGCCCGCCGGCTGAAAGGCCACCCATGTCCTCCCCTACAGCTTTGCTTAGCGCTTCGATAACGTCGCGGCCAAGGCCTACGTTGGCGAAAGTTGCGTCAATCTGCGCCGCCTGTTTCTCACCGGCCTGCAGGTCTGTGTCCCGGAGGGTAATATCCCCGCCGGAGGCTTGGCCCCGGATTTTCCGCAACTGCACCACCTTTTCCGGGGTGACAGTCAGATGGCCCGTTACCCCGCTAATCTGAAGCGGGAAGTCCTGCGGCGTCACATTTGCAAAGCCGTCGAAAAGTGCATCAACTTTAACGCTGGCTTTCTTGCCCCCGGGCGGTGCGGCGATTTTCACATTGACGTTGCATGTGCCGCCGGGCTGGAGCGCATCCCATGTCTTCTGCTCAGATTCATCCAGCGCCTCGCGCAGCCTCCCGTCAATGCTCACATCCCTGCCGGTTATCTCAATATCCACTTCGGGGTAAGGCTTGGATGGAACCACCCTGCCTGTGGCGGTGACGGTCTGGCGGCCCATGACGCTTGTTATATCTTTGAGTTCAATCGTTTCCGGCCTGACCAGGAGAGCACCACTTAAGTTTTCAAACCTGTAGGGAAACTCGCGGTAACATATTGAAACCTTTCCACGGGCTTCGACCCTGACATCGACCTGGGCTTTTTTTGTGCCTGCCGGTTTGAGCACGTGCGCGCTGATATCAGCGCTGCCCCGCGGGGAAAAGTCATTGATGGATTTCCTCTCGCTTTCCGGCAGTGCGAGCAGGAGCTCTTCGCACGCCACGAGCCCCTTTGCGGAAATGTCCAGCTCAATCCGCGGCCTTTTCTCGCCAAGCGTCACAGCGCCCTCGATGCTCACAGGGTTGCCGTATGTTTCGCCCTTGAAGTTGAGAAGCTTTATCTCTCTGGAAGTGATTTCGACAGTGCCGCAGAGGTCGCTGACAAGTGCGGGAAACTCCCGGTACTGGATGGAGCAGCCCGAAAACTCCAGCGTGGCGCCAAAATCAGCCTTGCCGTCAGCGACATACAGCCTTGCAGAAACATTGAAGCGGCCCGTGGGATTCAAATCCTCAAACAGTTTCCTGACACCGGCGACCGCTGCAGTCTTTAGAGAATCAAGTTTTACACCCCTTGCCTCCAGCAGCAAGCTCGCATTTTTCAGGTCGGAGCCCACAGAGCCGCTCAGCAACAGCTTGCCGAGGACACTGCTTTCAAGCAGCGCGACAACTGTCATCTCTTGCAGGTTCTCACTTACCTTTATTGAAGCAAATTCGCCCCCGAGAGTTGTTTCCATTACCTCGCCGGGCGCCACCTCGGCCCTGATTCTGAACTGGCTCCCTTCAAGTGCAATCTCCGGCAGTCTGGTGGTGACTGTTTCGCCCTCCGGCTTTTTCCGCAGGAAGCTGTCGAAGTTGGTTGAACCATCAGCCCTGAGGTCGAGGAAAACCACGGGATTCTTGACCGTGACTTTTTCGACCGAAAGCTCGCGGAGGCTGAGATATGCTGTAATGGACTCGGCCGCGATTGCGGGCTGCTCGGGATTGCCAACCTTCAACCCCTTCACTGTCAGGCCGTCTGAAGGCGAAAACCTGACTGATTCAAACTCAAACGGGGCGCAAAACAGCTCGGACAGCTTGCCCCGCAGCCTGAGTGCAAGCTGCCCCGGCGATGTCAGTATCAGGGCGTCAACGCCGATGCAGGCTGTTAGTGTGACTGCGAGTACGGCGACGGCGACAAACCGCCGGATTATGGGGCGGGTGGAAGAAGTCGGGTTCTCTTTTACAGTCTCGGCCACTCGGACACGCTCCTGCTTCTGATACGTTCAACTGCGCGAACTACTCGCCATGCTTTTCAAGCTCGTCTTTTTTTCACCGCAGAGGCGCAGAGCGCGCAGAGAATAGAATCTTTTGTTTTCCTTTTTTAACCATAATTGATTTTTTCTCTTCTCCTCTTCCTCTGCGTTCCTCTGCGTCTCCGCGGTAAGATATTCCCCTCTTTTCCGGGCCAAGATTAAATCTCTTCTCCTCTTCCTCTGCGTTCCTCTGTGTCTCCGCGGTAAAATTCTTTGCCCGAGGCCCGCAATCCCGCCTTCTCACCCAGCGCTTTTGCTTCGGCAATGGCACTGGGGTGCTTCTCCACCTCGCCCGGCTTCTCTATGCGGCGGTATGTCAGTGATTCCGCCTGCCTGAAACTTGCAGCGTCGAAAAAGTATTTCATGGTCAGAAGCGAACCATCGAAGAGGTTCTTGCCTTTTGTCGCGCCGCACGAGAGGAAATAGCCCAGCCGCACCACCCCCTCTACCTTTTCAGGCAAAGGGTCATTCAGTACGTATTTCCTCGCCCATAATGCCTGCGAACGGTCTATTATTATCTTTGCGCACCCTGCCACGGAATAGAAAAATATGGGCGAGGCAAGCACAAGCGCCCGCGCTTCCGCAAGCAGGGGGTATATCTTCTGCATGTCGTCATCAACTACACAACGTCCTGCGGTCTCGCATGCGCGGCACCCCCGGCAGCAGCTTATATCCAGCTCGCGCACGTAAATCCGCCTGACATCCGCACCCGCGGCTTCGGCACCCTGGACAAATGCGTCGAGCAGGGTGTCTGTGTTTCCGCCTTTGCGCGGACTTCCGTATACGGCAAGAATATCCAAATCAGTTTCGCCCCCTGTCTGTCCCTTCATGTTACAGGACATCCGTTCGCCTGTCAAGCTGATTGCGCCTGCCGCAGTATTGCAGCATGCCCGATTCGGTGTTATAATACTGTATCAGACGCGTAACCGGGTGCCGCAATGCGAAAAGCCATTACCTGCTGCCTCCTGCTCACCGCCGTAATTACCGTCGGCTGCTCTCATCCGCAAACAAGCCGCGGGCTTGCGCCTGCCAAACCTCCCCCTGCATCCAAACCACTCACCGAAGAACAGCTCAAAACCGCAATCAACCAACTGCTTAAGCAACTGGCATCCGACGACTACAGGGAACGACAAGATGCCAAGGAAGGACTTCATTGTCTGCTTAAAGAACAATGGGAAGAACGAAAAACGCTACTCAAGCACCTAAAAGAACAACTCAAACAGGCCGAAGATCTGGATGTGCGTGACCATCTTGAACGCTTTGTCACTCATTATTCTGCATGGGATTCGGTGCTCAGCTTCCAAGGTAAAGACCTCTCGAAACTTGGCAAAACAGATTCCGAGGAATTCTTCAGAATACTCACTGTCTTAGGCGTTGAAGATGACCGCATCACAGGAAAACCTTGGGCGCTTTTTTCTCTGCTGAACGACCAAGGCAAGAAACGCTATACCCTAATTTATATAATTCCACTTGTGATTATACCTGGTGCGTCCTGCGCTAGCGTGTGCGTATTCGATGACCTCGGACATCTGTTAAGTGTTATATCGTTTTCAACCGGCTGGCGAATTGACATTGTAAGTGTCGAGAAGTTCAAGGAGAAAAACACAGGCACTGAAATGGTGCTTATAAGGACAGACCCAAGCTTGGACAGCGGGGAGATATATAAACAATATTATGCCCTTGCTGGTAATGATATTGTACTAATTCGACTTGAGGACTCTGACGGTTCTTTGGTGCGGAATGACTATAATATTCCACACTTCCTAATAGGTCCCGACTTGCCTGCTAACAGTGCACCCAAGCTCGTTGACAGCGTGCTGAAAGGAACTTGGGTAGAAAAGCTTGCAATCCTCACATGGCTTGGAGGCTGCCATGATGATCCAGCTTGTGAGGATTTAGAGCCTGAAGTGAAAAAGGACGCGCTACTGACCGATAAGGTGCTGGAAAACAAGAGGCTTATAAAACACATTAACCTCCTTTGCAAGTCACAGGACAGGTGGGTTAGCAAGACAGCCAAATTTGTGCTAAAAAGCCTTAAAGAAGACAAATGAGTTTGTGTGCTGGCACGAGAAGAACAAGTAGGTCCTGAACCCTCTCACCACAGAGGAAAACCCTTTTAGGTTTTTTGTTTTTAACCCCTTATTTAATTGTTCTCCGTGTCTCTGTGGCCATATAGCCCGGGTTGCGGGTGCAGTTACTTTCCGCGTGGCAGCCAGCCGTCATCTTTTTTCGGTGGTTTCGGCTTTTCTGGCTCTTTTTTCTCAGGTTCCTTCTTTTCCGGCTCCTTCTTTTCAGGTTCTTTCTTCTCAGGCTCTTTCTTGTCCGGTTCTTTCTTCTCAGGTTTTTCTTCCTTTTTCTCGGTCCCGGAGGGGACAGGCACTCTGCCCAAATCTGCTACGAGACGGAACACTCCCCCGTTCTCCTCCGCCATTCGCTTGTAGAAATCAACAACCAGCGCGTTTGCCTTTTTGGATGCCAGGAGAGCCTCATCGGTCGGCTTGCCTTCCATGTAGTTTGAGAGCACGACCGATGTGTTTATCCTGATGCTGCGGTCGTAGTTGGCTTTCTTAAGCCACGAGAGGATACGTTCGGTATCCTCGACGCGAGCGTTCGCGGGCAGGCCGCAGGCGACGATGTAAACCGTGTCAATGCCCTCGACCTTCATGGCTCCCTTGAGCCCGTCGTAGAGGTCGCGCGCCGGGTGCGTCATTCGCTCGAGAAACTTGCGTACCGTCTTCTCATCTTTCGGGTTGGCCTTCTTGAACTTTCTCTGCCAGAAAGCTGCCCCGACCGAGTAGAGGGCGATATTGTATTGCGACCCCTTCTCCAGCGTGGCCAGTGCTTTCGCGGCAGCGGAGGCGCAAAAGGCCTGCCTGGTCTTCACGAAGTGCTTCTCGTAATCGGCAGGCTTGGGCGTGCGCTTCAGCGCTTTTATCACATCATTCATTGCATGTTCCGGCAGCGCCATTGTTGTTGCCATGTCGTCCGAGTTGTCGAAAAGCAGGAGGCACTTGGCTGAGAATATCTTCTGCGGGAATATCCTGCCTTCTTCTTCAAGCTTGAATTTTTCCGGCAGCTCGCCGCCGCAGGCTTTGTATGCCAGGGCGGCCTCGTAGGCTATGCGGTAGTTCTTGTCCTGCATCTTTTTCTTGCACGTGTCCTTTAGCGACTCGTCCGCGTGCCTTCGGGCAGCCTCAAGCGCCGCGCTCACCACTTCCCATCGCTTGTCCTTGAGGGCAAGTTGCAGGTTCTTAACAACCCCTTTGCCCGAGAGGGACTGCAGGAGCCGCGCGTATGTCAGCCTGTTGTTCTTGTCCCGGCGGACCTGCTCCGCGAGGAACATGACCGCGGCCTCGTCTGTTGTTCTTGAGAGGACCTCGAAGGCCTGCACTCGTATGGCGAAACTGTCGTGAAAGAGGGTCTTCTTGCACAGCATCTCGACCGCGCGCTGGTCGTTAAGGTCGCCCAGCTCGTCTATCAGGTCGGGCAGCTTCTCCATATTTTTGAAGTGCTTCAGGAATTTCTTGCGGGCCGCGTTCCACGTAGGCACGTCCACTCCCGCAAGCAGCTTACCACCTGCGCTGAGCAGAATCATGGCGGCAGCAGCCACCATCATAGCTTTCCTCATTGTCATTCCCCTTTCAAACGCCTCTGCATATCCTTCGGTATCCTTCTTATTTTGCCCTCGGCATCCACGCAGGCAAGCCGGGTGTCTCCCTGGCAGAAGACCTTGCCGTCTTCACCTTCGACCGTGTATTCAAACACTACCTGCGCGTGCGATATGGCCTTCAGACAGGTTCTTATAGCTATCTCCATATCGTACCTGGCCGGCGCCAGATACCTGGCGTGCGCCTCTGAAAGCACAAGGAACAGGCCGCCTTTCTCAAAATCCGCGTAAGACTGCCCGCAGGCACGCATGTACTCCGTTCTGCCCATCTCGAAGTACTCGAAGTATTTGCCATGGTGGACGTATCCCATCTGGTCTGTATCAGCGTACCTTATCCTTGTCTTGGCGATGTGCTCCACTTAAGGTTTCTCCCCGACTTCTTGCAGCGGGATTATAACAGCAAGGGTACGGCACTTCAAGAGAGATGTAAAAACTCTCCACAACATCGCCGCAGGGCTAATGAGAGTGAATCTTGACAATCCGGGTAAGCGTGCGTACCTGCTGGCCGTCGGAGTCTATAATCTTCAAGGTGAAACGCAGCCCCGAGGGGAGGTAACCCGCGCGGAAGCTTATCCCGCCTACCCCGGTGGGAACACCTGGCCCGAACCTGGTGAACGTCAGCTTCCCGTCCCTGGCGATAGTATCAATAATATAGTCGGTGTTGTCTCCCCTCTCCCATGGGGCCGAGCCGCCGTAGAGGAATATTCTATCCTTGGCTGCAAGCTGGCTGAAATTGTCCGAATACGGGTCATCGAACCCGGTTGTCGAAAAAATGCCGTCCGCGTTTGTCCGCCCCTGGTTGCCTGTCCCGAGGTAGCAGAAAACCTTCTCCTTGTTAATCGGCACTTCGTAAAAACCCGGCGGCCTGTTGTCGAGAACGTTGTCGAAGTAGTACTCGACCCTGAAATCTGTGAGGTACATGCAAAGGTCCTGGCCTGAACCATCCGCCGGGTCCTTCTCGTAGGCTGGGTTAAGCGGGTCCCCGCCTCTGTAGAGCACATACTTCTTGAGGATTGGCTTGCTGGTGTCCTGAAGGTCAAGCCTGTAAAGCACCAGGGCTGAGCGCGTCTTGCCCTTCACCAGCGTAAGGGTCTTGAAGTATATCATGTCGCAGCGGTGCTCCCTGCGCGACGGGTTCTTCAGGTCTGAGTACTTCCTCCCGTAAATTGTCATACCGTAAGTGTAGCTCTGCTTGTCGTCCTTTGTCGGGTCATCAACATTTATCCCGCCGAAGGTCTCGCCATCGTCGTAATGCCCGTTTTCAGTCTCAGATGTCTCATTGAAGAAGTCTATATCGTGCGTTCTTACCGCCATGGAAAGCTCGCGCTCGATTATGTCAAATGCGTTCCTCGCGTTCTGGTAGACCTGGATGGTCGCCTCCGACCGGCTGAAGATATTTCGGGCTGTCGTAAATACGTAGGACAGGGAACCGGTAAGAATAACCATAAGCGAGACCGCAACCAAAAGCTCAACCAGCGTGACGCCCCGGCTTCTATCGCTCATTACGCTCCTCCGCAGAATTCGAGTGTAGTCGCATAAGTAGACGCATCTCCTGCTCCTAACTGTTGCATAAATTCGGCGCGCCGTCAATCCCAAAATCCCTGTTCCGCCAATGACAAATGTGCGAAATTTACAAATCATCACTGGCCCCAACACCCACTTAGGGCCGTTCAGATGTAAAACCTCTTTGCACGACCCTTTGGCAGGCAAGATGTTGCGACCACTCTGGAAGTCAACGAATTGACGCAACTCGAAAAACATATGTATAGTTTCTTGTAAATTTTTTGAGGTTGTTAAAGTACGTCTGAGTGGGAAGGCGCAACCCGCGCTTATGACAGGCGGCTGCGCAATATTGCGGCATGTGGGTTTACATAACATGTTACACGATAATCAGTTGCTACAATTTCGACCACTTTAGAAACCCATCCGTTCAGGCCTGTACAGAGTTTCTCCATTCTACATTTATTATACGAACGAAGCAGCAAAACGTTAGCAGAAATCCGCGAAAAATCCAGCAAGAACCCCTAATCCTTCATTTTTTGCCTTTGGACTTGAGTTTTTCAATGGCGGATTTTGCCGCGGCGCGGACTTGCTCCAACGGGTCGGTTTGGGATAATTGCTCTAAATCAGGGATAATGCTTGTGTCTCCGATTTCTCCCAGT
>CAYWBA010000019.1:0-2606 GCA_964455955.1 uncultured Planctomycetota bacterium
CTGCAAGAGGCTGGTATGATAGGCACGCCGTTTCAGGATGACGAATACACAATTGAACTGTCAGCAAGTGACCCGGGCAAGTGGTATGCGACAGCCACGCCGACCGATTGGTCGAAGAAGCATTTCTACATTGACGAGACAGGCGCTATTCATGCTGAGGAGGGCCAGCCCGCAGGTGCGAGCAGTCCCCTGTTGCGGTAACGCGGACTAAGGCACGTTTTATCTATGGCTCTGAGCGTGTGTAACGCCGTAGACGATGAGATTTTTTTCTATCCACCCGCTTTTTGTTACAGAATTGCCGATGACTATGGCCTTGAAGGCCACCTGGTCTTTTGCTTTGTAGCGTGCCACGTTCCCGCTGAGCAGCAAAAGGTAGCAGTAACAGGTACTTGTGCCCATAATATCCTCGACGTCAAGGACGTCCAGCACAACAAGTGTTATGTCGTTTTGTTCGTAATACTGGGTACCCCTGACTTTCCCTGACCCGGACACAAGAAGCCCTGCATATTTCTTGTCCCACACATCTTTCGACACTTTTTCCGCCTGGTTAAGCGTCTTCACAAGGGATTTCTGCTTTAGGGTAATGGACTTCTTCATTACACCACCGCGTACTTCCGAGACTGAGTTGCCTTTGAACTTGACCATGAACATGGCAACCCCTTTGGCGGCTTTCATGCCGGTGAAGAGCGAGTCTGCGATTAGGACAAGGCGAAGTGATTGTATTCCGGCCGACGCGCTGAGCAGGACGTAGTCCATTACCTCACCCTTTGCGGGAATGGTTTTCTTAAGGTCGTAGCACTCAAGAAGCTTTGCTTTCTTGACTATGCTGAGCATGCCGCACCACTTCCCCTGGTCGTCCACGGCAATTCCGGGAATCGAATCCTGGAGCAGCACGGCATTGTAGTTTACAGGTTTTGAACCCTTGTTTGTTACCTTGAGAGTTATTAAGGTGTGCGCATCGGGGGTGGTGAAAACCATGCCCGACTCTTCATCAAGGAAATTAAGGTTTTTGCTGCATGCGTCAACAAGTTCAATCGCCACTTTTCCAAACTTGGCCTTGCCCTTCCTCTTGACCTTCTTGGGCTCTTCTTGCTTCTTGGGCTCATAATCAAGCTTCATCTTGCTGAGGTCTCCCAGCTTGCCCTGCTCCATCGGGACCTCGAACTTCAAGGAGCCGCCTACTTCGGGAAGTATGCTCTGCATGTAGACTTCCACCTTCACACTCTTGGCTTCTTTCACAGGGGCCTTGATTACGAAGACATCCTCGACCTTCTTGCCTTTCTCCAGCCGGAAAACTGCGGGTGTGGGGCAGAATTTAGGGCGCGTGTCAGGAAACATACGGGCCTGGCTCAGTATTTTGCCAGCATCAGAGTTCGCTTTCAAAACAGCGTCGTAGCGTACAGTGGGCGAGACGTAAAGCGGCTTACCGTCACCTTCGTTGGTTATGGTATATTTCAGAGCAATGTAGTTCAATCCATAATTCAGCCAGTCAATATACGATAGACCCGAAGAGTCACTACCCAGCCCGAACATACGGGGATCGAACCGCACCCCCTTTGAGTCCTTTTTGTCAGGGTTAACCAGCTCAAGCCCGGTCGTTACTTCAATAGTCTCAATCTTCAAATTCACCTCACCGATTTTGACCGCTAGGCTGACCTCTTTCTTGTCCTGTCCCTGCTGTGCCGCGACGGTGAAATGCAGCAGGAGAAGAACGACAATAATAAAAGCAGCTTTCTTCATGCGTGTTCCCCCTTCAGTAAGATACTGCACTTATTATCTATCCGCAACACCGGTTGTCAAGCAATATCTCTCTGGTCACATCTAAAGGCTTGGGCTGTGAATACAGGTGAAAGCTCCCGCAGTGGATGAGCATTGCAGGAAGACTGCTTGATTGCTGGAAATAAAAATTTTGGATAAAGTGGAAATCTCTTTGGAGATGCACTCAGATAGCTTCTTTTTCAAGCCCTTTCTACAAAAATTATAGGACGCAATCAATTTTTGGCAAGTTGGCTATTTACAATCGCTGAAATGTAGGGTAAATTTAGGTGAAATTTTTGCCCAACACGGAAGGAGGGAGTTTTTATGAAAGCAGGTTGGATATTCTTGGCTGCCGTGGCGGCGGTGTTGTGTTTGATTGTTTGTACTTCTGCAGGCTGTGGGAGTGCAGAGGTAAGGACTGAAGAGAAAGCACCTCCTGCGCAGCCCGTGGAGGAGGAACCACCCGCCGATAAAGTTCCGGAAGAGGAGCCGCCGGAGGAACAGCCCAAGGATGAGGAGAAAGGGCTTACCGAGGGAGAAAAACAGGCCAAGATTGAGCTTGAAAAGGTGGTCAAGGAGGCGGAGAGACTGGCTGCCGAGAGGAAATTCGACGAAGCCCTGGCCGTAATCAAGGAGTTTGTCTCAATGTATGAAGGTTCGCCTGTTATCGCTGAGGCGAAGAACATACAGGAGAGGATAGCAAAGGAAAAAGAAAAGGAAGACGAGAGCCGGCTTCTGGAAGAAGCTGAAATGTGGTACGACGAGGCGATAGAAAAGTGTAAGGGCCTGATTGGGGACAAGAAGTATACAGAGGCCCTGGAGGTGCTTCATTCCTTTCCAGCCCGATT
>CAYWBA010000019.1:2616-17305 GCA_964455955.1 uncultured Planctomycetota bacterium
ATTTGGTGAGACCGGGTTTAAAGAAAAGATCGATGCCGAGATTGAAAAGGTGAAGAATCTCCGCCATGAATGGCAAGAACACCAGCAAATGCTTCGGGACGCAGAGAACACCTACATGAACATTGAGAAGCAGATGCAGGAGCTAATTGCCCAGAAGAAATTCGACGAGGCGCTGGATGTAATAACGTCTTTTCCAAAAGAGTTCAGCCAGACTCCCTGGCAGGAGAAGATTGATAGAATCAAGTCGGATGTTGAGGCTGTGAAGTTCAAGCATGAGGAACTGGGCCAGCTCAAGGAAGACTCTCTCCGGAACTTTGATTCCGTGGAGAAAAAGGTAGGTGAGCTGACAGCCCGAGACAAATACGAGGATGCTTACAAGCTTATCGAACAGGCCAAAGCGAAAGACCTCGAATACATGAAGGAGATAGAGACACTAACGGCGCAGTTGAGGGAAATAAGGTATATCGGGTTCGACATAGAACTGCAGAAGCTCGAGGACAATGTCACCGCGAAGAAGGCGATATATGAAGAGGAGATGTTCCAGAAAGCTGCAAAGGAGGCCTGTGAGAAGATTATAGCTGAAGCGGACGCCTTGGCTGGTGAGAACAAGTTTGACGAGGCATTTGCGAAGCTTGGAACCTACCCACAAAAATATGCTGATACTGAATGGAGCCAGAGAATCGCTTCAAAGAAGGAGGAGATTGAAGCTGAGAAGGAGGTCTACGAAGACCGCCAGCGGCACATAAAGGAGGCGGCCGCGGAGGCTGATGGGGTTATCGCCGAGGCAAACGGGCTGGCAGAAGAGAACGGGTACGACAAGGCGCTCGAACTGCTGAAATCATATCCGGCAAAGTACAGCGACACAGATTCACAGGCCCGTGTTACGGCCGAGGTAGCAAAAATCAAGAAGCTCCAGGAAGAGTACAAGAAGAAGCAGACAACGATAGGCATAATAATTGCCGTGGTCATTGTAGTGGTCCTGGTGATTGTAATCGCAATCTCTATGGGCAGGAAAGGCAAAGGCAAACCGGGAGTTCCTGTAATCACGGCGCCGCTCAAGCCAGAGGTGCCGCCGGAAGAGGAAGAGCCTGTAGCTGAGGAATGGAAAGGACCGGAAGCTGAAGGTGATGAAGGACTAGAAGCTGAAGGTGGAGGCGAGGAAAAACCCGAAGGCGGAGGGTTGACGTAGCTGTTCTTACCGATAGCTTAAAAGGGAGCCGCAGGTTTTTGTTGACCTGCGGCTCATCTATGTTTATTTGGTTCATTTGCTTATTTGTAGCCTTAGCCGCCGCGGCAGTTTAACCACTTTATCCACTTGTCTCGGTCGGGTGGAAGCTTTTCTCCCGTTATCTGCTGGAGCGCATGGTGTGCGGCATCCCTTACCGTTTTGTCCCAGTCGTCGAGCCGCCTGATCAGGTCAGGTACGGCTTTTCTGCTCTTCATCACGCCAAGTGCTGCGCAGACCTCTTTTCGAACCTCGCTGACCCCGTAGTCTGTGAGCGGCAGGAGCAAGTTAATCGTTTCATTCCTTTTGAGCCTTATGCGGCTGAGCGGGCCTATTGCCTTGGTCTTCTCCTTGTCATCGCCGCTGCGGACCTTGGCGACCAGCGCTTCTCTTTCTGCCAGTAACTTCTTCAGCTCGTTGTCCAGCCAGAACTTCCAGCGTTCGTAGTTCAGCGGGTAGCGCAGCCCTGAGATGTTTTTGAGAGCCCAGTGCGCGTTTGCACTGACACCCCTGTTCTCGTCCTTGAGAAGTTCGACCAGTTTCGGGGCGGACTCGATGTCGCCAAGCCTGCCGAGCGTAAGCGCGGCTTCCCGCCTTAGTTGAAAATCTTTCTCCTTCAGGAATTCCCTGATTTTTCGAAGGATTGTGGGGTCGGTGGGTCTTAGTTTCCCAAGACCGATGAGTGCGGTAAGCTTCACGGGAACTTCCCTGTCGTCCAGGCATTCGCCAAGAAGCGGTGATGCGTACTCGCTGTCGGACTTGCCCAGGCAACTGACAATTTCTATTCTCTTAGTTAGGTCGCCTGCACCCAGTTTTGGGCGCAGTTCCGAAAAGAAGTTATAGTTGTTTGCCTGCCTTTTGAAGATTGTGACAAGTGCCCCGCGGCATGCGCCACTCAATTCCGTATCAGACAGTTTTTCAAGTAGAATCTCCACAGTCTCCAGGCCGCCAAGGCTGCCAAGTGCGCCGACAGCCGCGAGGCGGACTTTTCGCGATTTTGATTTGACAAGAGATTGCAGGTATGAGAGCGTGTTTTCGTCCTTGAAGTGAAGAATCACTTCAGTTGCCACTTTGAGGACATCCTCGTCCGGTCTGTGGTTAAGGTAGAGATACCAGAGCAGCGAAGATACAATCTTAGGCCCGATTTTCTTGAACCCTTCATCAAGCTCCTCCGGTTCAATGGGCGGAGTTTCACTGAGGCGCGCCATGAGTTTACTGAACTTTGCATGTGCGTTGGGGTCTATTTCCGGCAGGCCTTCCTTAACAGGCTTTGCAACTGGCTTGCTTTGGTCAGGTTCTGGGGGCGTTTCTGGAGGCTTGCGCCATATTTTTTCTATATCAGAGCGCTTTATCACCTTAAAACCTTCCTGCGGGCGTTCTATAGTTACTGTTTTGTCATCTTCACTGACAATAGTACCCTTGTAAACCTCGCCGGTTTTGAGTATCACCATGTCGAAATTGAGCTTCTCCGGAGGCGGTTTGGGTTGTTTCTGCGGGGGCGGTTTCTCCCTTTCAGGCTGGGAGGCAGGTTCAACCGGCACGTTGCGCCTTATTTCCTCAATCTCTGAGCGCTGGAATGTCCTGAAGCCCTCCTCAGGGGTTTCAAGAACGACAGAGTTCGCATCTTCGGCGTATATCTTGCCTCGATACTCCTTACCGCTGACCTTGAGTATGATTATGTCAACTGTTGACCTATCCGGCTCCTCGGGTTTTGGCTTCCTGAGCGGGGGCTTCTTTTGCAGTTCTTCCTCCTGTGCTGGGGGCTTGCCGGTCTTGATTTCCTTGATTTCCGATGTGCGGAAAGCCATCCTCCCGTAGCCGGGGACCTCGATGATGACCATGTCAGCGTCTTTCCTGACAATAGTCCCTTCAATCACCCGCCCATCTTTAAGCACTATGGTGTCGGCATATAACAGGGATGCCACCACCAGAAGCGCAGCCAGAACAAGAACAGGCAGCCAGATTCTATTCTTTAGCCCACAGTACCGCATAGTTAGACCTACGGAGTTAATTCTCTCCATGATTGCTGGTAGTACTCTTCGGAAGTGAATGAATCCAACCTGGCAAGCGCCTCGTCATAGTGGAGGTCGAAGGTCCCGGATACGGTGACCGACGCACCTACAGCAGAGCCGAAAAACTCGGAGGTGCCTGTCAGTTTAATTGGGGCATTAGGGGCGTAAACTGCACCGAAAAAGGCTGATGTCCCTGAGCACTTTACTTCACTGGTAGTAGCACTGTATAGAATAAAATTCGCAGGTATTCCAGAGTCATTAACGACACCATTGCCGCCAAAGGTGATTTTGTCTGAACCGTGGTGTATGACTACCTTCGCACTATCGTCGGTTTGAGGATCGCCATCATCATGGTAGTAGATTTGAATTGTTGAACCACCCCCCACGTTAATTATGCCGTCTATGTACAGTGTTACTTCATCTCCCGCGTTTTCCCCAAGTGTTAGAGTCTTGCCGCCGGTGAGCTTGATACTGGAGTACCGATAAGTACCCGAGGATAGGGTTGTTGTACTGTTGAGTATCCCGAGGGAGCTGCCTACAGGAGTGTATATGTAAGGGTCTATTTCTGTTGCTTCATCAGCGGGAGTTGTCAAGCCCGAGATATTCTCAGCGCCAGTGACAGACCCATCCGGACCGGGTGTTGCGTCTCCCCAAACGTACGCATTGCTGCCCACGGAGATGTCACCGTTTGACGCCACGGTGCCGTTTTCGCCCGCGTGGTCACCAGACACCTGGCTTGCGTATGAACCGTTGTCGGAATCGTAACTGTCGCAGAGCGTGACCCCGCTCATATCAAGACTTGTCCCGCCAAAGGCCGCATGGGTAAACGGGCTGTCAATCTTGCGTGCTGCTACCACCTCGATTCTTCTTGTTTCGTCTTTGTAAGTTCCGGTGGAAGTTAGGGTCCACACATCGTTTCCATCATCAACAGCAGTAACTGAATAGTTTCCGCCTGCGAAGTTCCCTGATACATCCCCGAGGCCATCGCTGTCGTAGTCAATTCCGTTGCCGCTGTCTGCACTTAGCTCCGCGATACTGGCGCTAACGCCCGCCTCTGCGATATAAAGTGTCACCAGCCTGTCATGGCTCATGGCTGCTTCCTTGTTGCGGTACAGGGTGATAGACAGAAAGGCGGCGCTTGCACCGGAAAGGGCGATTATTGCGACAAGTGCGACGATAAAAGCACTTCCCTTTTCGCTTTCCGTGAAGTTCCTCATGGCTCAGCCCTCCTCCTAATTCTTAAGCAGCACAGACGTTTCGATGTAAGTTTCAAGCAACTCGCCTTTGGCAGGCTTTGCAAGCTCCATTCTTATCGTTACAAAGTTCCCGACCTTGATAAAAGTAAGGCCATTCTCCTTGAGGTAATGGCCGAGAGTTACAGTAGTTCCACTTTCCGTGCGGGTAATGACGCCCTCGTCCACAATGCCGTTGTTGTTGTCATCCACCCCGTTGTCTATCTCGCCTGTCTCGTATGCGAAGGCGATTGTTATCACATTCCCCCACGTGATTGAGCCGCCGGAGTAGCCGGTGTTTTTCTGGAAGCTAATGCTGTCGCTTCCCGAGAGGGAAACCACGCTTGTGCCACTTGACTCGAGGTCGGTGACAATCCGGTCCATCATCCTGCGGGCCTGGGCCTGGATATCCACCAGCACGCTGCCGGAGTTGTAGTGGTCTGTCCCAGCGGCTATTACCTGGAAGATTGCCGTGATGGCAACCATGAGCATTGCGGTAACAATCATAACTTCCAGCATGGAGAAGCCTGCCTGCCGCTTGAGTTCTTCTGTTGCCTCTGTGCTCATTCTATCGCTCTGCCAAAAGGATTTTCATTTCAAAGTCCATATCACCTGCAGCCCCGAGCCACTCGATGCGGACAGTCACTGGCAGCAGGGTATAGTCACCTGAATGGTCGGCGCCGTCAGTTGAGCCATCCCCGTTCAGGTCTCGGGGCAGTCCGAAGTCGTCGTCTGTGATATTTTCCCGCAGCTCACTGCCCGAATTGGCGATAATTACCTTGCCGACATGCCCGTCGGCGTCGGATGAGCAGGCGTTCAAACCCTCCACATCAAAGTTATAGTCATCGTAAGCTGAAAAAATCTCCGAAAAGGCGTAATTGCGGACTGCTTCCATCATTTTTCGCGTCCCGTTTACCGCAAGGTCTTTCTCGCGGCTGGACCTTGCAAGCCGCATGGACGAACTGAGTGCCAGCATGAAGGCGACAACCCCGATAGAAAGAAGCATCAGGGCAAACAACAATTCAACAAGCGACCAGCCCTCCTGCCTGCCTGAAAACACCGTAGCCGACATTACATTCGTAGCTGCCATACCATCCGTTTTCTATTCTGGAAACTGCGTCGGTACGACGCAGTTGCCGGCCAAGCTATATACTTTTCTCCTAACTTAGATGACGTTCAGCAATACGCAAACCTGAACAAACATCACTCAGAAGCTGACATATTTCTTTTCTGTTCAATAAGTTACATGTCCTGCTCCAGGATTCTCCCGTATAGCAATTAGTGTCACAAGTTCCGGCACACTCCTCTATTATAGAGTATCCCTTTATACTTCTTCAGCTTAAGTATAGGATGGAATGCCGCCTTGTGCATGCAATTTCTTGAAAAATAATGCAGGTTTTCGTGCAGGACGGCTAAAAAGGCCAGCCTTTCCAAACTATGCAGGGACTACGATATGTTGTTTGTGGCCTGTAATTTCAAAAATCATGGGCAGCTTTCCCGCCGCCTCCCCATCTATTTGCACTGGCACGCTGCCTTTACTTGTGAGCTCTACCTGTTTTCCTCTTAAGTATTTGGTGTTGCCGTGGCGCGTATGGTCGCCCCAAAGGACGGCGGCGAAAATCTTGAGCATCTCAACAGGCGAGGCACGCTCAACCACGTACACATCCAGCAGCCCATCCGTAAAGTTCGCGTGCTTGGTTACCTGGAACGGCCCGCCGTATTGTTTAACATTGCCCACAACAACAAGGCCTGCCTTCTCGGCGGCTGCAGAGCCGTCGAGCATAACCTTGATGTGGGGAAAGTCATAGGTAATCAGGGAACGGGCTATCGGAAGCACATATCCACCGAATCCGAGGGGAGATCTTCGCCCTGAGGCAATTGAGTGCACTATGTGCGCATCCCAGCCTGCTCCCGCCATGGCGACGAAGTAGCGGCCGCCGCCGGTGCACAGGTCCACCTCGACAGTTGTCCTGTTTTTGATAGCGTTCGCAACTGCCGCGGGGTCTGCTGTGATTCCAAGCTCCACCGCAAGCACATTCGAAAGCCCGGCGGGCAGGAGTGCGAGAGATATATCTTTGCCCGCTATGCCGTTAAGGACTTCGTTCATTGTGCCGTCACCGCCGACAGAGCAAACTGCCTCGTAACTTTCGTCAGCGCAGGAGGCTGCGCTGATGGCGTCGCCCTTTGCGGAAGTAAGCACAGTTTCAACCTCGAAGCCGTGGGTCTTCAGCGCTTCTGAAAGCTCATCAACCAGGTTGCGGCTCTTGCCGCGGCCGGATATGGGGTTGGCTATTATTTTGACCCTGCTCATGTTACTCTGTCTTAGTAAGCCTTTGCGAACGGGACGCGCATGGTTGCCGCCTCGGGGCAGGCCACGCACGTAGCATCAATCTTCGGGGGGTCAAACGGTATAAGCCGAATCGTCGCTTTTGTCTCTTCCTGAATACGCTGCTCGCAGTCGGGGTTTCCGCACCACGGCGCCCAGACAAACCCGCCTGCCTCCTCTGTGATTTCTTTAAGCTGTTCGTAACTGTCAACCTCGTGCGTGTGCTTGTCGAGAAAATCCTTTGCTTTCTCAAATATTGCCTGCTGCATGGCGGCAAGAGTTTCGGGTGCGCTCTTCGGGGCTTGCCCAAGCCCTACAGCCTGCTTTTCACCCGAGTCTCTTCTTACAAAGACAACTTGTGATTTCTCTATGTCTTTCGGCCCTATCTCGATTCTCAGCGGTACGCCGCGAAGCTCCCAGTCGTAGAACTTATACCCCGGCTTGAACTCCTCACGCAGGTCGCTCTCAACCGAAACGCCGGCTTCCGACAGTTCGCCCTGAAGTTTTTCTGCAGTTTCAAAAACCTTCTGCTTCTGCTTGTCCGACTGGTAAATCGGCACAATCACGGCCTGGATAGGCGCAAGCTCAGGCGGCAGTATAAGCCCCTTGTCGTCCGAGTGCGCCATTATCAGCGCACCTACCAGCCGGGTCGAAACGCCCCAGGATGTCTGCCATACGTATTGCAGTTCCCCACTGCGGTCCTGGAACCTTACGTTGAATCCCTTGGCGAAGTTCTGGCCCAGGTCGTGCGTGGTGCCCATCTGGAGCGCCTTGCCATCCTGCATGAGCGCCTCGATGCAGTAGGTCTCGGCCGCGCCGGGGAACCTTTGCGAGGGTGTTTTCTTGCCGCGCAGCACAGGCACTGCCATTACCTTCTCTACCGTGTCAGCGTACACATCGTGGAGAATCATAAGCGCTTCTTCGTGAGCCTCCTCGCGCGTGGCGTGCGCGGTATGCCCTTCCTGCCACAGAAATTCGAGCGTGCGAAGGAAAAGCCGCGTGCGGAGCTCCCAGCGCACAATGTTGGCCCACTGGTTGATAAGCAGGGGCAGGTCACGGTAGGAAGAAATCCACTTCGAGTACATTTCGTACATTATCGTTTCAGAAGTCGGGCGCACGTAAAGCTTTTCCTCCAGCTCTTTGCCGCCTCCATGCGTGACCACAGCACACTCGGGAGCAAAACCCTCGACGTGCTCAGCCTCGCGCTCGAGGTAGGATTCCGGGATAAAGAGAGGGAAGTAAGCGTTCTTGTGCTTCCTGCCGCCGACGCCGGTGGATTTTATCCGCCGGTCAAGCTCGCCCTTGAGCTTTTCCCATATCGCAAACCCGTATGGCCGGATAACCATGCAGCCGCGCACCGGCGCATAGTCGGCAAGCTCCGCCTTCAGCACTATGTCGTTGTACCACTGCGAGTAGTCTTCCGAGCGGCTTGTAATCCCTTTTCCCATATGTTCTCCTGCTTCTGGTATTATTTAACGACCACGTTAACCAGGCGGCCCGGCACTACAACAACCTTCTCGACCTCTTTGCCCGAGGTCCATTCCGCTACGCGCGTATCTGCCAGTGCCAGCCTTTCAAGCGCCGTCTTCGGCGTGTCTGCAAGAACAGTGATGTGCGAGCGCACCTTGCCGTTTACCTGCAGTACAATCTCAACCTCCTCGGCTTTCGACATCTCCTCATCATACTCGGGCCATGGCTCGTGGAAAATCGTATCCTTATGCCCTAGCTTGCGCCACAGCTCTTCGCATATGTGAGGCACAAGCGGTGCGAGCACCTTCACAAGAGCAGTTGTAAGCTCATACAGAACCGCCTTCTCATGCTCCGTATCCGGCGAGGGTGAGCTGTGCTCCTTCACCGTGTTCAGAAGCTCCATCACCGAGGAGAGCGCGGTGTTGAAGCTGAACTTGCCTTCCATCTCCTGCGTGACTTTCTTTATGGTGGCGTGGAGCTTCTGCTGAATCAGGCGCAGTTCCTTCGGCAGGGCAGAGTGCTCAAAGGGCTCAGGGCTGTATTTCTTTATCCAGCTTGCATTTGAAGTTACAAAATCCCATACTCTCAGCAGGAACCGCTTTGTGCCTGTTATGTGCTTGCGGTCCCAGAGTACCGGCGCCTCCGAGGGCGCTGCGAAATACATTGCCGCCCGCGCCGTGTCTACTCCTTCCTCTTCCATCAGCTCAAGCGGGCTGACAACATTGCCCGCAGACTTCGACATGGTCACGCCCTTTGCATCCTGCACCATACCGTGGTTGAAAAGAGCCAGCGCGGGTTCGTCTGTGGCCACGCGCCCTTCGTCAAACATAAGCATTGTGAAAAACCTGAAGTAAATCAGGTGCCCGGTCGCGTGCTCGTCGCCGCCGATATACATATCAATCGGCATCCACGCGTCGGCCGACTCTTTGCTGAAAGGCTCGTTCTCGTTGTGCGCATCAAGATATCTCATGTGATACCATGAAGAACATACGAATGTGTCCATGGTGTCCGGGTCGCGCCTGGCAGGCCCGATGCACTTTGGACAGGTAGTGTTAATCCACTCCTCGACATCCTCGAGAGGCGAGCGGCCCTTCGGCACAAAATCTATCTCGCCCTTGGGCAGAAGCACCGGCAGGTCCTCCTGGTGCACAGGCACAATTCCGCACTTGTCGCAGTGAACCATGGGTATGGGCGCGCCCCAGTATCGCTGCCGGCTTATAAGCCAGTCGCGGAGCTTGTAATTCACCGTGCGCCGGCCTTTGCCCGTCTCTTCCAGGTAATCGCTTACCGCCTCGATACCATCCTGTGAAGCCATGCTGTCGAACTGCGCCGAGTTCACCATTATGCCGGGCTCGACGTAGGCTTCTTTCATTTTCTCCGGCTTCAGTTTCTTGCCCTCAGGCTGTATTACAACCTTGACCGGAATATCGTACCTGGCGGCGAACTCGAAGTCGCGCTGGTCGTGCGCAGGCACACCCATGACAATACCCGTGCCGTAGCTGGCCAGCACGTAGTCCGCGACCCAAAGATGAACCCTCTCACCCGAAACAGGGTTCACTGCGTACCGGCCGGTGAAAACGCCATCCTTTTCCGTAACGGTTGAGGTGCGCTCAATATCGCTTTTCTTCATCGCAGCCTTGATATACTCTGCAACCGCCTGCTCCTGCTCCGTGCCGCGTGCAAGCTCCATAGCCAGCGGGTGTTCCGGTGCTATCACCATGAATGTCACGCCGTACAGGGTGTCTGGCCGGGTGGTAAAGGTGGACAGCTTCTGCCCGCTTCCCTCCACATCAAAATCAATATTTATCCCGTAGCTCCTGCCTATCCACTCGCGCTGCCGTGCCCTTACATGCTTTGTCCAGCCTTTCAGGTTGCCAATCCCCTCAAGCAGCCGGTCGGCATACTCGGTGGTTTTGAAAAACCACTGCTCCAGCTCCTTCTTCCCCACTTCGCTGCCGCACCGCCAGCACTGCCCGTTTATTACCTGCTCGTTCGCAAGCACGGTCTTGCAGCCCGGGCACCAGTTGACAGAAGCGTTAGCCCTGTATGCTAGCCCCTTCTCGTACAGCTTCAGGAAAAACCACTGCGTCCACCTGTAGTAGTCAGGCAGGCACGTAGTCATCTCGCGGCTCCAGTCGAAAAGTATCCCCAGCTTCCTGAGCGTGCTGCGGGAAACCTCGATGTTGCGCAATGTCCATTCTTCCGGATGCGCCTTCTGCTTGACCGCCGCGTTCTCCGCAGGCAGGCCGAATGCATCCCAGCCGAACGGGAAAAGTACATCGTGGCCCTTCATGAGCCGGTAGCGCGTGACTGCATCGCCGATGATGTAGTTGCGGAAATGCCCCATGTGCATGTCGCCCGAAGGGTAGGCGAACATAACAAGGCAGTAATACTTGTTCTGCGGCTTTTCAGGCGCCTTCGAGAGCCCTGTCTCATCCCAGTACGCCTGCCACTTCGCCTCAATCTCTTTGAAATTGTAAGTCTCGCTCATCTGAAACAAATTCTCCTGTCAACTACTCTCGTCCCGGGTCTTGAATCCATACATTATATGGCGTGATTTGCGCATGTTAAATAAAAAGTGCTTCTTTTTACTCGCCTTTTGACAAAACCCGCTGGCGCCAGCCGGCGAAACTGCGACGACGATTGCTGCAACAAGCTGCCTCACCCGCAACATGGAACAGAAATCCGAATCCATCCTGAAGAAAAGTCGTATATAAGGTCAAACCAACAGACAGGTGGACTTGCCGGAGTAAACTTGTGCTACTTGTTTGACAACTTGTCCCTTTGTAAACCATTCTCCAGTAATAGTCTCAAAATGAACCTTTCCATGTTATCAAAATGATACCCTTGGCGTATTAAGACCCTTCCTCAGGAATTTCGCCTCGTTCCCTTACTCTTTGTGTTCAAATAACTTAGGCAAAACCTGATATTGTTTTGTGTTCTTGGCCCCAAATTTGCAATTACATTTTACATGGATAATCTCGTGTGACAGAAAAAGTACACCTTAAGCAAGGAAAGTATAGTTATGAGAATTCACTCTGCTTGTATGATACGCAGGAAAATATTATCTAAATTATTTAAAGATGCAATTTCAGGAGCCACTTGACGTCTAAAATACAGTATTGCAAAATTGAGAGAGCAGTTCCCATGGAGGGAGCTATGACAGTGGAGAAAACAAAGTAGGAGTAAGTGCATTGCATCCGGATAGAACAACGTATGTCAAACCAATGTAGAGGAGCCGAGAATGAGAAACCGCGTGGAAGGTGTGGCAAGACTTCTGCTTGTTGCACTCATGCTTGTTACTTTGACGACAGTAGCATTAGCCGCACCTGCTGCCCTTAACCAGGAGGAGTCCGTTACAGAAGACACCATACGGGCAAGCTTTTCTTTAAAGCACACAGGATCCGCCCTGACATATACGGTTCTGACGCTACCAAGCCACGGCAAGCTGGAATGGTGCGACTACGCCAATGGGTCAACCTGGTATGATATAGTAGCGGGCACCCCCTTCAATTACGGTCACGCTTACTACACACCAAACGCTGGGTACAGCGGCACCGATTCATTCACCTGGAAATGTAATGACGGCACGGAAGACTCCAACACCGCGACTGTCTCCATTACGGTTACGCCGGACACGCCGCCTGTTGCTTGCGACCAGAGGTGGGTTGTCCTTAAGGATACTGAGTCTGAAGCAAAAGCTTTCTTCGTTGATCCCAATATTGACCAGACCGTCACTATCGAGATTATCTCGCAACCTGTGCACGGGAACCTCTCTGCTTCTTACGAGAGCTACAACCATACCTGCTGGTTCAGGTACACCCCCGATGCCGGCTACACAGGTGAAGACTTATTCACGTGGCGGGTGTACGACAGCAAGTATTACTCTAACGAGGCTACCTGCACCATTCTCGTGCGCGAAGTCGCCAACCAGAGCGGCACGAAAGCAATAATCGTCGTCAATGACTTGCTCCTGCCGGAGATACAGGCCGAGGTCAATCGTCTCAAAACCGACCTCGAAAACGGGGGATTTACCACTATTCTTAAGCCGTGGAACACGTCTGCAAACGGCGCGCAAGACCTCTGGAATTACTTCGTTTCTGAACACAACAAGCCGGGCGAGTGGCTCTCAGGGGCTATACTTATCGGCAACATACCGAAAGCAACAAATGACGAAACCAATCAGTATACCGACCGTGTCTACATGAACATGCACGAGTACCGTGATACAGAGAGGATGCACATCTGGGTTAGCCGCATGCACGCTCTCTCCTCAAGTGGCGGAGAACTGTATTTTGGCACAGAGGTAGAGCTCTTAAAAAGAGTCCTCCAGGCTAACCACGACTACCGCACCGGCGCCTCAAGGTATCCACACCTTGCTTATTATTACCTCGGTCCCGATTTCGATAACAACTGGCAGGAAAAAATGAATAAAGCCCTTGAAGTCTGGCCTGCCGTCGAGTGGCTCAGGCCAGGGGATGCCTTCAACAGGGGGAGCGAAATAATAAACGAAACTTCTCACGGCAATGCGTTATATTATAATGGAGGGATAAATAAATTCAACATACACGACAAGCTTGCGCTCTCGCGGTTTGCCTGCATCAACTCCTGCACTTCAGGCGCATTTGGTGGTGTGGTCAACCAGCAACTCCTTACCCGTGGCGGCGGTAATATTCTTTCCATTGGTGCCACAGCAATCATGTATGGACGCTGTGACATATTCGACACAGACCGCCCAGACACTATGGTTCGCGACCTGCTTTCCAAAAACGAACCGTGGGGAACATCAATCTCACTGGCTCTTTCTCTTATCGAGCCGCCTTATGGTCATTATGACAACTGGTCGTTCTTTGACAGACACAGGATCGTCTTTTACGGGGATCTTTCAATCCCCGTGATGGCTTCGCCTCATAACGAGATGCCTCTCATAAGCTCGTTTAATGCTGATGTCACTTCCGGGGCTGCGCCTCTTACTGTCAACTTCACCACTACCTCCTCCGACAGCGACGGCAGCATTGCCTCCTACGAGTGGTTCCTCAACGGGCACTGCTACGGGAGGTATGACCCTGTCTATTCCGGCGCTGGTTTGGCAAATGTAAGCCATACCTACACCCTGCCGCATCGCTATCTTGCCAGGGTCGAAGTTGTTGACAACTACAAGGCAAGGGCACATAAAGACATTGAGATAAAAATCACCCCGAACCCCAGTCAAACCTTCCGTGTCAACTGCGGCAGAATAGATGATGACTACGCATATTACAGTGAAGGAATGGATTATACTGACTCCTCTGGACACGTTTGGCTTCACGACCAGAACTATGTCTCGGGCACATGGGGCTACTCCGGTTCATACATTAGAAGCACAAAGTCGAGCGATAGTGTCGCAGGGACGACAGATGATAGCATCTATCAGTACTATCACTATAACTACTACAGCTCAGGCTCAATCAAATACACGATTCCTATCGCAAACGGCGGATATACTGTAAAGCTTCACTTCGCAGACATGTCAACCACCGCAGCAGGCCAGCGCCTCATTGATGTGGAAGTAGAAGGATCCCCCTGGCTTACCGCTTTCGATATAGTCGCCACGGGCGGAGCCAAGACAGCAGTCACTGTCTCAACACACGTGGACTTAACTGACGGCAGCCTGGAAATATTGCTCAAAGCAAATACTGCCAGCAGCAAGTACGCTATTATAAATGCCTTTGAGATTATTCCTGATGGCGGTGGCGGGAACAATCCGCCTGTTGCGATGAGCCAGGCGGTGGTGACGGATGAGGACACGGCGAAGGCAATAACGCTGGAGGCAACAGACGCGGACAACGAGCCGCTGACCTACATCATAGTCTCCGGGCCGTCACACGGCACCCTCTCAGGCAGCGCGCCAGACGTAATCTACACCCCCAACGCAGGCTATACAGGCCCCGACAGTTTCACCTTCAAGGCAAACGACGGCACTGACGACTCCAACATTGCAACAGTCGCTATCACAGTTAATCCCTCCAGCAGCAATAACCCGCCGGTGATGACCTCCGCCACAATAACGCCTGCCCCTGCATACACCAATAACAACCTGACTGCCACTGGCACAGCCACAGACGCGGACAGCGACCCGATCACCTACAAGTACCAGTGGAAGAAGAACGGCGTGGAGATTGCCGGCGCGACTGCAAGCACGTTAAGCAGTAGCAACTTCCTGAAGAGTGACTCAATAACAGTAGTCATCACACCGAACGACGGAACAGAGGATGGCTTGCCACTTGAGTCTGCCGCCTTGCTCATATCCAACTCGGCAGTTACACTTAACGCTATCGGCAACAAGTCGGTTAATGAGGGCCAGCTGCTCTCATTCACTATCTCCGCAACTGACCCCGATGTGTTAGATACGTTAACCTACAGCGCCTCCGGCCTGCCGTCCGGT
>CAYWBA010000020.1:0-16751 GCA_964455955.1 uncultured Planctomycetota bacterium
TCTGCCTCCTGGCCGACCTCGACCTTGCCTATATCGCTCTCGTCAACCGCGGCCAGCACAAACAGGCGCGAAAGGTCGGAGAGAGTTACAATTGTCGTCCCTCCGCCGACATTACTTATGCCTGAAGAAATTATCTGGCCGGTCTGGACGTTGCGAACCGAGACAACCCCGTCAATCGGCGCATAGACCCTGGTATCTGTGAGCCGCTGCTCTGCTGTGGAAAGCGAGATTTTGTTAGACTCGACCTGCACCTGGGCAAGCCGCACTTCCTGCCGCTTCAGCTCAAGGGCGAGCTCGCGGGTCTTGAGCTCCTCCTTGCGAACGCGCGCATTTTCCAGCTCGCCGGCGGCGGCAATGGATGCGGTCCGGGCAGTGCTGTACTCCTCCTGGCTGGCAAGGTTCTTTTCAAGCAACTGCCGCTGGCGCTCGCTCTTTGCGCGCGCATCCTGGGCCCGGGCCTGAGCCGAGGTCAGGGCTGTTTCAACCCGCTTGCTCTCAGTGGCAAGCTCGTCCTGCGCAATAAGCAGGTTTTGCCCCGCCTGGGCGAGCCTCGCTTCAGATGCGGACAAAGAGGCCTGAGCCTGCTTTACAGAACGCTGCTCATCCACCGGGTCCAGCTCGACAAGCAAATCTCCCTTTTTCACAACATCGCTGATATCAAAGGGAAGGGTGACAATTTCGCCGCTCGCTTTGCACTTAATATCTACATCCAGGTTGGCGACAACACGCCCGTCAGTCGAGACGGAGAGCACGACCGGCCCGCGCTCAACCTTTTCAAACGTCACCTCAGGCTCGTCCTGGGTCTCGGCCTCGCCGCTTTGAGAATAGTAGTAATAGGCGCCGATCACCGCGGCGATAACCGCAACCACTATAAGTTTTTTCACCGTATCGCCTCCTGAAAACAATTCATTGTCTTAATAGTTCAATTGTTTAATTATTTTATCCACCCCGGCCCGCTTGTCAAGAATATTTTTCGCCTCCGCTGCAAATTCTCAACTGCATCCATACAGGTATAACGCGCAAGTTGTTCTTGCGCGCCGGCTCTTTTTCTGGTATTTTTGCCGAATTCATGAACTGAGATAACTGACGGGTAGGGATTCGCTGGCCGCCCTGCGCCTGCGCCTGACGGGAAGCGAGCAGTCGCAGCGGGAAAAGATTGAGAGGCTCGATGGCCTGATGCAGAAGATCGAGGAACTCAAGCGCCAGTACTCGCACATGGTTTCGGAGTTGGAGAATACCTGGCGTCTGTCCGGGCATTCGAAGGAGGCGCCTGCTGATTAACCGCCCTTTGGACCGAAGGGTGTTTTCTTCTCTTTTTCTTTCTCCTTCTCTTTTTCTTTCTCTTTCTCTTTAGCTTTCTCTTTAGCTTTCTCTTTAGCCTTCTCTTTAGCCTTCTTGGGGCCGAACAGGTCTTCCCCCGTAGAGATGCTTCCTTCATCGCCATCGCCCGGGGGCGGGATAATGGGCGTTGTTGCCCGCTTCAGAAAGAGCAGGGCGAAGCAGGTACTTGAGAGGTCACTGGTGTTGGGCCCTGCGGGCCAGGAGCCGTCGGCCCGCTGCGCGCCGAGCAGGTACTGGACACCTTCCACATACCAGTCATGTTTCGCAAACAGCCGGCAAAGGGTCAAGACCCCGGCCCGCTCAAGGCCATAGAGGTAGTAGTAATGCCACGACCCGCCGCCGGGATTTCCGCCCACGGTGAAGTTGTGAGCAAGCCACGCGCAGCCATCGCGGATTGCCTGGTCTGCTTTCTTCTGGTACTTTTTGTACACCCCGTATTCCTCGAGCGCGCACTTGCAGATAACAAGCGCTGCGACCCCGCCTGTAGTCATGGAGCCGTTGAAGGGTTCGGTGCCGCTTGGCAGATATGCCCAGCCCCGGGCATACATCTTGTGCTTCTCCGGCCCTATTTTCATATCCTTGTAAGGGTCCGGCTTGGCCACGGTGGTCCTGGGACCGCCTTTTGCCAGGCCAGCCTCTTCAGGCTCCTTCTCAGGCTTCTTACCCTTCCTGCGCGCTTTTTTTACCTCCTTGTTATGCTTCCTTATGGCGGTCGTGAGGTCTTTGATGTATCTATCCCTCATCTTCCTCAGCTTATTGATAGGGATATCCGCAGCGGGGACAGGGAACCACTCGACCTCCGGCCCCTTCGGCTCCTGGTACTTCAGGCAGTATTCAACAACCTTTGTCCAGACCTCGGGCTTCATCGGGTAGCCGAGCCTGCGCGCCGCGTTGAGCGCAAGCACCGCGTACTGGGTGTTGGACATATCCTCGAGGCCGCCCTTGTCCCCGCCCCCGGCCTGGCCGGGACTGCCGCCGCCGGGCCCGCCGCCCGGATAGCGCCAGATGTTCTTCTGCTGCTGCGCAAGAAGCCACTTGACAGCATCATCGAGAAACTTGCGGTCCCGGGGAGATGCCTTCTTCCGGAAGTTCTTCCTGATACGCTCCTCGGCGGGCGGCGGGGGAACAGTTATCATCCCCTTCTTCTCTTTCTTCTCCTTCTTCTTCGGCTCAGGCGCAGCCGGCTTGGGGGTGGGGGCGTACCTCGCCTCAAGCGCTAATATGTACAGCGATACGCTGTAGACCGCCTTGTACTTCTTGCCGATAAAATCAAACCCCTTGACAATTATCTGGTCGTTGCGGTCAACAATCCCGCTTTTCAGAAGTGCGAAAATCGTAAGCGCGGTGGTGCCCTCAGGGTAAAGCGTCTCCAACTGGCCCGAACCCGCGAACGAGCCATCCGCTTTCTGCAGTTTTCTCAGATAGTCCACGCCCTTCTTGACCGCCTCGTCAATTTTCCTGGCAGTATCAATATCTATCCCCTGGGCATAGGCAACAGCCGGAATCACAAGAGCGCCGGCAACCAAAACCGCGCATATCAGCAGGGCCTTGACCTTCATTCGACCATCCTCCGCAAAAAGCAAGTTTCAACTCCTGTTTGAATAATACACCTATTTAACACCTAATACTCCCGAATTATTCCGAAATTTAGTCACAAAATCTACATTTGCACATCCCGCCCGGGACGAATGTGCGAAATTTACAAATCATCACTGGCCCCAACATCCACTTACAAACATCCAGATTCCAGGTTTTCCTGCGCAACCTGTTGCCCTCACAAACATTGGCAGATTCCAAAAAAGTCATCATTTGACGCAAGTCGAAAAACATCCGTATAGTCTCTTGTAAACTCTCGCAAGTCATTTTACCCCTTGTGGTTGCGTCAGGCACATGTGCGGTCGGATTCCGTAACATCCTATGCCCCAACAAGTTCCAAGTCTGCCACGGAGGCACAGAGACACGGAGAACAAGACCTTTCTTTTCTTACCTTTAACCTTTAACCTTCAACCTTCAACTTCTTTGTGTTCATCTGCGTTCATCCGCGGTTAACTTCTTTATTACACGCGTTGTAAGCAACGCGGCTAAATATCTCTGTGTCTCCGTGCCTCTGTGGCCAATCCTCTCTTTTTCTTTTCTTGCCTTTAACCTTTAACCTTCAACCTCTTTGTTTTCACGGCGGTGAAACCAGCCCGCGGCTTTCGTTCCAAACACCCCCGGGCTGAAGCCCGGGGCTTCCCTCTGTGTTCTCCGTGCCTCCGTGCCTCTGTGGCAAAAATGGCCGTTTTTTTCATCACTCCCCTCTATAATCAGCGCGCCAGAACACCCCTTTTAGCTACACGGATTTGCAAAACTTTTGACACTTTGCGCAAGGTGTTTGCCGGCAGGGTGTTATGGGAAAAATATTTTGCGGATTTGCACATCTTTTTGGTGTAGGCGTGCCGTGACAAAATTTGTCACCTGTTTGGCGATGCCCTGTGCGCTCTACTGCGCAAGGGTTTGCGGGCCGTACCGGCGGGAGGATTAACATTGGCAGTATTTATATCTGTGTGGTTTGCGCAATGTGCTGCAAACTGCGGGTTTGCGCCCATGAGCCGGCTGGAGACCTTATAACCACAGAGGCGCAGAGGACACAGAGATAAGAAAGAGGAAAGAAATCTTTTTGTTTTAGGAACAAGAGCCACGGCTTGCGCCCGCGGGTATATTTACACCCCGCGGCCCCGCGAAAAGATGTTGCATGATTATGCAACATCTTTTACAGCACCGGCGGCGTCTAATGCGTATGATTCCAAAGTCCCACCATTTATCGGTGGGGATAATTGTCAAACCCATCCGGGCCGCAGGCGACCCGGCTAAACATCTGCGGCGGTGAACGCCGCGGCTTTGGGATTATCACGGCGGAGGTGTCTAATGTAGGGTTAGCCGGCGGGTCAAGGACGCCGTGTTTTGGTTGACTCTGCGCCGCGCTATGCGGTATAAATAAATGAAAACCAGGCATGATATTGAAGGGAAATACTGTACCAATTTTGGCGAAAAAATGTTCAATCGTTTAACGAAGGGCACAAGTCAATAAAAGATACGAAGGCTAATGCGAAGGGTATATGGTGTGCGAAAAAAACATGGGTTACTTGGATCTGGGGAGGACCGTGGTCATGTTATTGCTGCTGTGACGAATACTATAAGAAGTAAACACCATTTCTCTAAATGTGTATAAGTTAGGGGGACAGAATTATCGGAATGCCGTCAAGACATCGATCGCTCGAAGATAGAATTCAAAAGCTTATTAAAGACAAAAGAACACTCTTATGGCTTTTCTGGATCGCAGGATTTCTGATTTATGGACCTATCTGCTATTGGCTGTCTACTTATCCGACAAGTTCCAATGTTGGAATTCTGAATGCACCTATTGTATTGTCGATTCCAATATTAGCCTTTCTGTCAATTGTAGGACTTGTATGCGGGATGAAAACCGCTATCTTTAATAGGAATCTTTCGATACTGGTGCTTGGTTTGATGTCAGCAACTTCCTTGTTTGTATGTCTCTATTCGATGCAGAAGGGCATGGAGGTATATGATGTCAAGGTGAAGAATGCTCTTCGAGAATATCTGGAAGTTTCTAACGCACTTGAAGAATACAAGTCAGTTAATAGACAATATCCCCAGACACTAACCGAACTTGTTCCCGTTTATTTGGAGAGAGTTCCATTATCTCCCCATAAAGAGGCTCCTATCTCGTTCACTCGACTATCTGAAAATCGATATGTGTTCGAGTTCTCATTTGATGGCGGCAGTGACTGCTACCAACATTACGGATCATGGACAGGAAAATGGCAACCGGGAAGGTGGCAGGATAAGAAGTGAGGGCAAATATCTGGAAGATGGTACTTGTCCCCCTTCCCGAAATGATTGACATTTTTTGTGATTAAACAGGTACGATAAATCCCTCATTCTAAAAAGTCAGGGGTAGACCGAAAAGGAAGCGGATGTGGGAAGAGCGGCGCGAAATCAATCAGCGTCTGGGACGGAATGGAGTTCCATGCGCGACTTTTCCGAAACATATCCGTGTTGCAGGCGGTGCGGCTAAACTTCCGCGGGGGTTGTTTTCGGCATGGCGGTTACAGGTCGAAATCGAAGTCGCCTGCGCGGGTGCCGCGGACAATGCCCTTGAGCTCCATCTTGAGCTCGTCCGGGTTGTCTGCCGCCTGGAGCGCGTCGGCAAGTGAGATAAGGTCCTTCTCGTATATCACCTTGAGCGACTGGTTGAACGACTGGCAGCCGAAGTAGCTGCCATCCTTGATAGCTTTGTAAAGCTCGGTGGTGCGGCCTTCAAGCAGTATGTCGCGGATGGTCGGGGTCGTCACCATGATTTCAATCGCAGGGACCCGGCCTGTGCCATCCTTGCGCACAAGGAGCCGCTGGGAAACGACGCCCTCGAGGATCATCGAGAGCTGCAGACGGATAAGCTGGTGATGGTGCGGGGGGAAGAAGTTGATAATACGCTCCACCGTCTGGATTGCGTCAACCGTGTGCAGGGTGGAGAATACAAGGTGGCCGGTCTCGGCGGCCGAGATGGCCGCCTCCATTGTCTCAAGGTCGCGCATTTCACCAATCAGAATCACGTCAGGAGACTGGCGCACAACATGACGCAGGGCATTTGCAAAAGTCTCGGTATCTTCACCCACCTCGCGCTGGTTGACGATGGATTTTTTATCCCTGTGGAGGAACTCTATCGGGTCCTCGACAGTTACTATATGGCGGTTGAAGTGCTCGTTGATGTAGTTGATAATGGCTGCAAGGGTCGTTGACTTGCCCGAGCCGGTGATACCGGTGACAAGGACGAGGCCGCGGGGAAGGCGGGCAAGCTTGGCCAGGGGCTCCACCGGCAGGTTAATCTCGGCGAAGTTCAGTATCTGCGCCTCGATGTGGCGGAAGGCAAAGCCCACATAGCCGCGCTGGTAGAAGATATTCACACGGAACCGGCCCACACCCGCCATATCAAATGCTGTGTCAATCTCTCTCTTATTGAAAAAGCCTTCGCGCTTGGTGTCCTCTATTGTCTCGTAGATGCCCCTGGCACGTTCAATCGAGACAGGCGCATCGTCAAGAAAGCATATCTCGCCGTTGATGCGCAGTGCCGGCGGGCTGCCGACCTTTATAATAAGGTCCGAGGCTTTTTCGAGAACCATCTTGCGAAGAAGCTCTTGAAATTCCATCTCTCTCTCCAAGAAATAAAGCAGGCGTCAGCCAAAGGCGTTTAACAAACTTGACAGCCGAAAGCCTGATTATACGTCGCAAACCCGCGAAGTCAAGCACCCTGGCAGAAAAACGAGAATCGAATTGACACCCACAGGAGGCACCTTATAATGGTTCTTTGCTACTTGCAGGAAGCACAATGAGCAGAATTAACAAACTGGTTGCTGCAACACGTAACCCCAAGAAACTGCATGAAGTACGGCGCCTGCTTGACGGCCTCGGCGTGAAAGTTGCAGGTCTGGATACTTTCGAGACAATAGTGGAAGCCGAAGAAACAGGCGCAACGTTTGAGGAGAATGCCTCCATTAAGGCTCTTTCCTACGCCGCCCAAACCGGCATGCCGTCTGTAGCCGACGATTCCGGGCTGGAAGTGGATGCGCTGGCTGGTGCGCCAGGTGTATTTTCTTCACGCTACGCCGGCCCTGGTGCGGATGACAGAGCGCTTTGCACCAAGCTGCTTGCAGAAATGAAAGACTTTCCGGGCCACATGCGAGGTGCGCGCTTCCGGTGCTGCATCGCCTTTGCTTGCGGCCCCGAGGTGATACTGACCACTCAGGGGAGTGCGAAAGGGCGTATAATACGCGAGATTCGCGGGGAAAACGGCTTCGGCTACGACCCTGTTTTTGTCCCGGAGGGCCACCAGAAAACTTTCGCCGAAATGGAGCCGGCGCAGAAAGACAAAATCTCACACCGGGCAAAAGCGTTCGCGGCTTTCAGGTCCAGGTTCGCGGAGCTTCTCAAAAAGCCTGATGCGTGATTTTTCGGGTGTTTACGACGCTGCTTGCGTCTTGAATGGCAGAATGAAACTTCAGAACATAAGAAACTTCTCAATAGTTGCCCACATTGACCACGGCAAGAGCACGCTTGCGGACAGGTTCCTCGAGCGTACAGGGGCAATATCGCCGCGGGAGTTCAGGGACCAGCTCCTTGACGACATGGACCTTGAACGCGAGCGGGGCATCACGATAAAGGCCCGGGCTGTGCGACTCACCTACAGCCCCAAGGGCGTCGAATACATGCTTAACCTCATTGACACGCCGGGCCACGTGGATTTTACATACGAGGTCTCCCGCAGCCTCAAGGCGTGCGAGGGCGCAATCCTGCTTGTGGACGCCTCCCAAGGCGTTGAGGCCCAGACCGTCTCAAACGCATACCTCTGCATTGAGAATAACCTCGAAATCCTGCCGGTCATTAACAAGATTGACCTCAAGACCGCGCAGGCGGGTGAAGTGCGCAAAGAGATTTCCTCTCTGCTCGGAGTTGACGGCTCCGACATCCCCGGCGTGAGCGCAAAGACAGGCGAAGGAGTGGACGAACTGCTTGAAAGAGTAATCAAGCAGGTTCCGCCGCCCGAAGGCAGCCCTGACGCACCGCTGCAGGCCCTCATATTCGACGCTGTTTTTGATGAGTACAAGGGAGTGGTCATCTATGTAAGGGTCATAAACGGCATGCTCGCCCCGGGCCAGCGAATCGAAATGCTTGGCTCAGGCCGAAGCTGCGAGGTAGCGGAGCTCGGGGTGTTTACTCCCAATCCCGCGCCTGTCGCGCGGCTGAGCGCCGGCCAGGTCGGCTACCTGACAGCCGCGATAAAGACTCTTGCAGATGTGCGAATCGGCGATACAGTAGTCTGGCGGGGAAGCAAGGCAAGGCTGCTTCCCGGCTACCGCGAGCCGCTTCCCATGGTTTTCTGCGGGCTGTACCCCGCAACCGCAACGGAGTTCGATACCCTGCGCAAAGCACTGCAGAAGCTGTCTCTTAACGACTCATCTTTCACTTTCGAGCCCGAAAACTCCGAAGCGCTCGGCTTCGGCTTCCGCTGCGGCTTTCTCGGACTTTTGCACATGGAAATTGTGCAGGAGCGGCTCGAACGTGAATCAGGTATTGAGGCAATCCAGACCGCGCCTGGCGTGAGCTACGAAGTTGAACTCAAGGACGGCAGCGTCCGCCAGGCGCGAAGGGCAAGCGACCTCCCCGACCCGGCCACAATAGCGGCCATACGCGAGCCTGTTGCGGAAGTATCCCTGATAATCCCGTCAGAGTCCATAGGCGTGATAATGAAGCTGTGCGAGGACCGCCGCGGCAGCTTCATCTCCACCCAATACCTGAGCCAGACCCGCGTGGTCCTGACATACCGCATACCCATGGCGGAAATAATCTACGACTTCTTCGACAAGCTCAAATCAGCTACCCGCGGCTACGGGACCATGGATTACCATTTCACAGGCTACGAGGCCGGAGAGCTTGTAAGACTCGACATCCTCATTGCAGAGAAACGCCTTGATGCCCTCTCTGTCATCGTCCACCGCTCTGAGGCGGACAGAAAAGGCAGGCACCTGATAAAAATCCTGCAGAAAAAGATTCCCCGCCATCTTTTCCAAATACCGCTTCAGGCTGCCATTGGCGGGCGTATAATAGCAAGAGAAAACATCAGGCCGCTTGCCAAAAATGTTACTGCCAAGTGCTACGGCGGCGACATCACACGCAAGCGCAAACTACTTGAAAAGCAAAAGGAAGGCAAGAAACGCATGAAGCAGGTGGGACGTGTCTCAGTCCCGCAGGAGGCATTCCTGGCCGCACTGCAAAGAGAAGAAGGCCGGTAACACCGGCCGGTGGGATAATCGCTCGAAGGCGAAAGTAACGTGTGGCGGGCACCGAAGACAAAAAGAGCAAGAAAGAGGAGAAATCGCGCAACGAGTCCAAAATACGCGAAAATGTTGAATCAATCCTTATCGCCATAATCCTCGCCCTGATAATACGGCAGTTCGCCATGGAGGCGTTTGTTATCCCGACAGGCTCCATGGCCCCCACCCTTTACGGCCAGCACGTGGAGATAAGCTGCCCCAACTGCGGCCGGGAGTTCGCAATCGAAACACCCGACAAGAGCGGCACGCAGGCGACTTTCGAGCGCGCTTACAAGTGCGTTGCAGAATGCCCGCGCTGCCATAAAAAAGGCGTAGTCTACCTCCAGGACAACGGGCCTTACTGCGAATACAGCGATGCTCTCTGCCAGGCATGCGGCCATTCGTGGGAAGTAAAGACGCCGCAGTCAGGCAAAACAGTGCCTGTCCTGCGGCTTGACATCAAATGCCCGAACTGCACCTGCTGCTTCAAGAAAGACCTGACGCCATCCGACATAAGAGGCGGTCACAAGATACTTGTCAACAAAGCCGGTATACTCGTGCGCCCCCCGAAGCGCTGGGATGTTATCGTGTTTAAGTTCCCGGAGAAGAAGCAGGGACAGGACAGAAAGAACTACATAAAACGCCTCATCGGCCTTCCCAACGAAAATCTCCTGATAAGAAACGGCGATATCTACGCCAACGGCAAAATCGCGCGCAAGGAGCTTGACGTAATCCATGCTATGAGCTTCGAGGTTTTCAACTCCGAACTGTCCCAGAAGTGGGAAAAATTCATCCCCTGGGAATCCGACGACAACTGGAAACTATCGGCCGAAAGGCTCCAAGTCAGGGCGCACAAGGGCGAGTCGCAGGCTGAGTTCAACAAGTATATCACCTCAGCGCTCCCTTACCCCGACCCCGACGCCAGTGACCATTCAAGCAAAAGCGATGTAAACGATGTTGGATACCAGCTTACAGTAAGCTGCAGCGGCGAGGGCGAGTTCTTCTGCTCAATTGACAACGGGGCCCACTGCTTCCGGTTCACGCTGCCGGTCGGCAGCAAGGGCAAGGCAAAACTGCTGATGGACGACAATGAAATAAAAACCGCCAGTGTCCGGCTGAAGCCTTCAAAAAGCTACGATGTGGAATTCCTCGACGTAGACGACCGGGTCCTTGCCCTGCTGGACGGCGAGGAGATATTCAGATTCGACTACGATTCGGACCCAACCCTCGCAAACAGCGCGAGAATATTGCTCGGCACCGTCAACACAGCCGCGCGTATCGAGAAGATACGTGTCTATCGTGACATCTACTATACATGCAAGGGCGAGTACGCGGTTTATGACTCTTCGGGTAGTATTATCCCCGAAGAAAGCTCCCTGCCCCTCGGCCCCGACGAGTACTTCGCGCTGGGCGACAACTCGGCTAGCTCCAGTGACTCGCGGGTCTGGGGAACTGTCCCGGCGCAGAACATGCTCGGACGAGCGTTCATAATCTTCTGGCCCATACCGCAGGTCAGGTTTATCAAATGACTAAGAGACTATCTCAAAACCTCACGCGGCTGCGCTGGGCCCAGGAGCAAGCAGCGCAAGGAACGAGGACGAAGTCGTGGCCAGAGACACCCTGAGGACGAGAGACGCCGCGATGCGACGCTCATCGGCCCAGCCCTTGCGGGTTGCGGCGGCAGGGGCCTGTCTACCGCGTCGCGCCTCCTCAAGGTATCCACTGGTACGATTTCGTCGTTGCTCCTTGTATCCAGACCCCTGGCGCTCGCAACGCAGCCACGCGAGGTTCTGAGATAGTCTCTAATGGGGAAATAACCACTTGAAGGTTGACGAACATCTCGTAAATCACCTTGCAAAGCTTTCCTCCATAGAACTTTCACCGCGGGAAAGCTCAAGCCTGCAAGCTGACTTGCAGCAGATACTCTCATATGTCGAGCGGCTCAAGATACTCGACCTGACGGGAATAGACGCAGCCGCATACCGCGCTCAAACCGGAAACGTCGTGCAGCCCGACACACCCCGCCCCGGGCTTTCGCGCGACTCGGCGCTCCGCAATGCGCCCCAGACACACGGCCCGTTTTTCAAAGCACCGCCGATTATTGAAAGGTAACTTCTATGCAGCAGCACATAATAATAGCGGCTCTTGTGATTCTTATCGTGGCAGCGGGCTGTGAAAGCCCCCCCATTCCTCACCCGCGTCCAGGCCCGCTTCTCGCCCCAGCAGAGCAGCCCAGGTTCGCCTCCGAGTTTGACAGGCTCCTCTGGCTGCTCGGCCACCCGAATTTTGACAAACGCATGGAAGCCCACAACGCGCTGCTGAAAATGGGAAAAGACATACTCCCCGGCCTTGACAAAGCTGCTGAAAACGCGCGCGACGAGGACCATCGCCGCCAGGTAGAAATCCTTATCGCCGAGCTTGGCTCGCCCCAGAAGAAAGGCCAGAAAAGAGACCTGCTCATTTCACTCTCAATCGAAAAGAAATCTTTTGAAGCCAAAAAGTCCGTTCAGGTCACGCTCGAAGTTAAGAATACAGGTGATGTTCCGCTTGACCTTACGGTGCCGCTTTTGCGTATGCACTCGGTCACGTTCCGCATCGAATGGACCGCAGACATGACCTTTACTTCCGGCGGCAAGCCGCAGGAAATGGTCGCCTCAGGCAAGAAGCGCGACCCGTGGTCCGCTGCCTTTTCATGGAACCCCAGCACGCTAAAGGTCAAGCCCGGCGACTCCATCAGGGAAACTATTGATATTACCGACCGGTGCATGCAGCCGGCCCGCTACACAGTGGTTGCAACGTACCGCTGGAAGGGGGTCGGAGACTTTACTTCAAACGCGGTCACGTTCGAAGTTACAGAACCGCCTGCCCCGGAGAAAAAAGACAACCAAGACAAATGAGCACAGAAAACGGCACGGAAATATTAAACCTCACAGCGCTTGAACTTGCCCGAAAGATTGCAGCCCGCGAACTCTCAGCCCGCGAGGTCACCAAGGCATATCTTGAGAGAATCGAAGCTACAGAGCCGAAAATCAACGCCTATCTTACCGTAACAGCCGGCACTGCATACAAGCAGGCGGATGCGGTTGACGAGGCGCTCGATGCAGCTCATGTGCCCGGGCCGCTTGCAGGTGTCCCGGTCGCAATCAAGGACAACATCCTCACCGGGGGCGTAACCACGACTGCCGCAAGCAAGATACTGCAAACATTTGTCCCGCCATACAACGCCACGGTTACTGACCGCCTCAAGGCTGCAGGTGCGGTCCTGCTTGGCAAAACAAACCTTGACGAGTTTGCCATGGGTTCAAGCTGCGAGCACTCGGCATTCAAGACAACCCGGAATCCCTGGGACAGGTCCCTGGCGCCCGGCGGGTCGTCCGGCGGTTCTGCAGCAGCGACAGCGGCCGCCTCGGCAGCTCTGGCTCTCGGCTCCGACACAGGCGGCTCAATCCGCCAGCCAGCCTCCTTCTGCGGCGTTTGTGGCCTCAAGCCAACCTACGGGCTGGTGCCGCGCTACGGACTTATCGCATTCGCCTCAAGCCTCGACCAGATAGGCCCGCTCGGCCGCGATACGCATGACCTCGCCCTCCTCATGTCGGTCATTGCGGGGCACGACCCCAACGACTCGACAAGCCTCCCCTCACCGCCGCCGGACTTCTTCGCAGAGCTCGAAGACGGTGTAGAAGGCATGAGGCTCGGCGTGCCGAAAGAATATGTCTCACAGGTCACTAACGACCATGTAAGAAAGTCATTCGACAGTGCCATAGAAACGTATCGCAACCTGGGCGCAACAGTTGAAGAGGTCTCACTGCCGCACGCAGGCTACGGCATAGCGACCTACTACATAATCGCCACCGCCGAATGCTCATCAAACCTCGCACGCTACACCGGAATCCACTACTGCCCCCGCCAGCCGGGCGGTGAGCTTGCACGCGAGGTGATTGACCGCACGCGCACCCTGTTCGGAACCGAGGTCAAGCGCCGCATCATGCTCGGCTCCTTTGTCCTCTCGTCCGGCTACTACGATGCATACTACCTCAGGGCAGCCAGGACCCGCTCGCTTATCAAGCAGGACTTCGACCAGGTGTTTTGCAGCTTCGATGCTGTTCTCTCCCCGACCGCGCCTGCCCCGCCGTTTGCGCTCGGCGAGAAACTGGCCGACCCGCTCCAGATGTACCTCTGCGACGTTATGACGGTAGGGGCAAACCTGGCGGGAATACCCGGCCTCTCCATACCATGCACAGACCCGCGGGCGGGGCTGCCTGTGGGCCTTCAAATACTCGGCCCCCGCCTCTCCGATGGGAGACTGCTGCGAATCGGTCGCGCATTCGAGCGCGAAACCGGCTGCTCGAACCGAATCGCCCCACTTGAGAACGGAAATGGAGGAGCAAATTGAAAAAGCTCGCAACTGCGATTGCCCTCATTCTAACAGTATGCGCCCTCGCTCAGGCAGGCGAGGAGGACTCAAATGTCAAAGAGCTTCTCGGGCGGCTCCACCGTGAACCCTTCCACCCCGAGCTTATCTGCGAGCGGATTGCCTCATACGGCCAGGCAGCCATGCCCGCACTCAAAGCAGCGTTAAAGGAAAATGACAGTGTAATACACCAGGCATCTCAAAGAACTATTGCAGCGATAATCTGGAAAGTAAATCCCCGCTGTTTCTACACGCTTGCCAGTAACCTTGACGAGATAGTGCAACTGACCCACACCACGATTATTGAAGTAACGAAAGACAGAATCAACAAGCTCAAGGAACAGTCCGACCTCAAGGGTTTGCTTGACATTGTCAGGTCCGGCGAGCCAAACCTCGCCCGTCTGGCAATCGAGGCTGTTTCTGAAACCGGCAAGCAGGCAACCGCCGCCGCGAACCTGCTTGGCTCCTCCGGTGCGCATGACTGGTTTTACGCAGGTGCGCTGCTTGCCCGTTCCCGTGAGGCTGTCCTGCCCGAGGTGCTCAAGAAACTGCGCTCCGCCGGCGAGAATGAACGCGCAGCCGCAGCCGCGGCGCTGACAGTCGCGCCCGCAGCCGATGCGGTCCCCACACTCATTAAGGCTCTCAAACACAAATCCTCCCAGGTGCGCGTAAAGATAGTCGAAGCGCTGGGCGCCGCGGGAGACAAGCACGCCCTTGAAACGCTGCTCAAGTCGCTCAAGGCTGATTCCGATTATGCTGTCCGCGCGCAGGCGGCCTGGGCGCTGGGCCTGCTTGACGAATCTGACAAAACTGTCCCCGCACTCGCTGCAGCACTCAAGGACAGCGAAGACCTGGTCAAGAGCCGGGCTCTCGAAAGCCTCGCGGTAAAAGGCGGCAAGGCTGCCATCGAGGCGCTTTCCGCCTTCGCAGGCGACTCCACGCAGAAGGAGGCTTCGCGCCGGCCCGCCATACTCGCCCTCGGCCAGACAGGCGGCCAGGGGGCGCTCGAGGCGCTCAAGCCACTTTTCGGCAAGTCCGGCGAGGTGTACGCCGATGTCCCGGCAGTGCTCGGCTCCCTGGGCAGTGTCGCAATTCCCTTTATCAGAGAGACCCTCAACAAGGCGAAAGTCGGGGATTTTAATACTGTCTACCGCTGCCGGCTCGCGCTGCGCTCCATGGGGGCAGAGGCAGTGCCGCTCCTCCTGGAGCTGCTTCAATCGCAGCGAAGCACCCTGAAGCTTACAGGCCGGGTACTGCTCCAGGCGCTGACAGGAGAGGATTTCGAGTTCGACCGCGCCAAATGGGAAGAGTATCTCAAGAAAAACCCGCCGAAGTAAGGGATGGCAAGCTCCATGAGCAGCGAAAGCACTGCTTCCAGCTATGACTCGGTAGTATCTATCGAGATTCACGTCCAGGTAAACACTCTCTCCAAGCTTTTCTGCCGCTGCGAGGCCGCATACGGCCAGGAGCCGAACTCTCGCGTCTGCCCCGTGTGCCTGGGCCTGCCAGGCAGCCTGCCTGTCATAAACGAGAGGGCGGTTGAGGCGGCCATCCGAGCCGCACTGGCCCTGAGATGCACAATTCACAAACGCTCCGTTTTCGACCGCAAGAACTACTTCTACCCCGACCTGCCCAAGTCGTACCAGATTACGCAGCACTACCACCCCATAGCGACCGGCGGCGAGATTGAAATCGAGACCGGGACAGGGCCGAAGCTTGTCGAAATCGAGCGGATTCACATGGAAGAAGATGCCGGCAAGATAGTCTATGACGGGCAGACGGGCGAGTCGCTTATGGATTTCAACCGCTGCGGCATACCGCTTCTCGAAATCGTCACCATGCCCTGGGTCACCACCCCGGAAGAAGTGCATGCGTACCTCACCGCGACAAAGCAGCTTCTCCAGTACATCGAGGTCTCGGACTGCGATATGGAAAAGGGGCATCTGCGCTGCGATACTAATATCTCCGTCATGCCGCGTGGCGCCAAAGACTGGGGAACACGCACAGAGATAAAGAACCTCAACTCGTTCCGGGCAGTCCAGAAGGCGCTCGAATACGAGAAGAAGCGCCACGTGGGAATTGTCGAGTCCGGCGGGCGCGTCGTACTTGAGACCCTGCTGTGGGACAATGCGAAAGGGCAGACCCTCGCCCAGCGCTCCAAGGAGGAGGCGCACGACTACCGCTACTTCCCCGAGCCTGACCTTCACCCGCTTACGGTAAGCAGGCGGTGGATTGAAAAGGTCGCATCCGCCATGCCTGAGCTCCCAGGCCGCGCACGGCACCGCTTCAGGCAGCAGTACCACCTTCCCGCCTACGATGCGGCCGTACTCACCGCGGAACGCGCGCTTGCCGACTTCTACGAGCAGGCGGTCACGCTTCACGACAACCCCAAGGCTGTCTCCAACCTGGTGATGGGCCCGCTTATGCGCGAGATGAACCAGCGGGGCGTGACAATCGAAGCGCTCGGGGTCAGGCCTGAACATATTGCGGAACTTGCATCTTTTGTCGAAAAGGGCGCGATTACAAAGCTGACCGCAGGCGAAGTGGTCTCGCAGGTCGCGGCAACTGGCAAATCCCCCTCCGCTATCATTGAGGAGAAAAGCCTCGCCCAGCGCTCTGATGCAGGCGAAATCAGCGCCTGGATACAGGAAGTTGTTGCGGAAAACCCCAAAGCTGTCGAGGACTACCGCGGCGGCAAGGAAACCGCCATTAAGTTCATTATGGGCCAGGTTATGAAGAAATCCGGCGGCCGGGCCAACCCTGCCATCGTGTTGCCCCTTGTCGAAGAAGCGCTCAAAGCGCTGCCTGAATAGCATTTCTCCGCCCGCAACCCGGTATTCGCGTCTGTAAACAGATCTGTAAATAGCCTGTGTGGGGTTACAAATCCCTAACTCATTGCTATTACAGGAGGTTATGGCAGGGCTGCACCCAAAAACGGGGCCGCTGTTTACAGATTTTCCGGGGGTCTCAGTTACATGTGTGTAGTGGGGCGTGGAGTCGGAGATGACGCAACCTGTTGCTACATAAGCAGGTTGCGCCGAATCGCAAGGTGTGGTTGCGTGTAACATATTGTCCTGCAAGAACTTACATCACTATTGCACCACAGAGGCACAGAGGTCACGGAGGAT
>CAYWBA010000021.1:0-2213 GCA_964455955.1 uncultured Planctomycetota bacterium
TCTTTTTCTGTGGGCTGTTTGGGTACAGATAAATCTTCACCACGCCTTCCGGCGTGGTAGGATGGCTGCTCGGACATACAGCCAAACGCAATGATTGTAAAAAGCAGAAGACCAGTAACAACAAGTTTCGGCATTGCAGCACTCCTGATTACCCGATATTAAATTATAGCAGGAGGCAGGACCGAAAAGCCACAATGTATCAGAAGAGTATGTGGAAGCCGATAGTCGGGGTGATGGCGATGGCTTCTTTCAGCTTGACGCCTGAGTCGCGGTCAATTTCGTGGGTTTCTATCATTGTGTAACGGGCGCCAATCATAAAGGTTGCATCAGGCGCAAACTCAAGATACATTCCAATATTGGCAGTTCCCACAATAAAGCTTGCCCGGCGCGTGCGGTCCCTGTCATCCTCCCATGTCTCAGGGCTGTTGTAAAAACCGGTGAGATTAAAGTCAATCGCGGCGTGCGGCGCTGTGCGGATCTGGACGCCGAGCTGAAGCATTGCCTCGTCCGCATAGTGCTCCTTTATTTCATGTCGTGTCCTGCGACCGCCGAAAATATAAGAAGCGGCAAGATAATGCTCGAAGCTGCCTGATGTGCCGCTTACCGCAAATCCTGCCCCGTAGCTGATAACACCTTCGCCCGGGTAATCGCGCTTCGGCTCCGAGACGGTGGCGCCGCCGCTTTCTTCGCCAAGCGTCCCATCCTTGCGATGCCCGCTCGGAAAAACGCTGATAAGGCTGAACAGGCAGTTCACGTCGTTTTTTCGCTTATCAGAAAGGCGGAACCGCAGGCTGAGCTTCGTATCGTCGAGGCCCTCTGTCCAGGTGTCTAACTTGGTGTCCAGAAGCTCAACATCAATCTCGCTTCTGCTCTCGGCAATGTACGGGGTTACAATTTCGACATTCCACGTCCCGTGCAATGCCGAAGCCAAGGCTCAGCGCCAGAGTATGAGCCAGGGTTGTCACGTCAGCCTCTACGATGGAGACAGCCCATTTTCCGCTGCCGATTGTATAGCTGTAGGTAAGCTGTGTGAAAAACTGGCCGGGTTTGAGCATGTCAGCGGGCAGCAGCCGGTTATCTGCGTATGCACTTGTTGAAACAAGAATAACAAGAGCAGCAGTGAAAATTGAGAACAGCTTCATGATTTTCATCTTCTCTCCTTGCCCAGAGGTTTGGAAAAAAACACGATACAACATATCATAACAACGAAAAACAGCTTTTCAACATTCAAGTCTTTTTGTGTAAGAATCGGCAAAGCGTTTTTGCCTGATGGTGGAAAGTCTAAGCAGCCGGGGCAAATCTGATTGCCAATCCGTAGTAGGGTGTGGGTAAAAAGAAGCTGTCCGGGTATCAGAAGAGGATATGGAAACCTGCGGTCAGGATTATGGCTGATGCATCTCTGAGGCGCATGTTATAGTCGCGGTCAACGAGGTAGGATTCCATCATTCCGTATGCAACACCGATAATAAAGGTTGCGTCGGGTGCGAACTCGAGGTAGGATGCAAAGTTAAGGCCGCCCACAAGGAAGCTGTCTTCACGTGCGCGCTCGCGGTTCTCCTCGCGGGTCTCAGGGCTGTTGTAAATGCCAAGGAGTCCGAGGTCAAGGGTCACGTGCGGGCTCGTGTGGAGATGCAAGCCGAGCTGTCCGACCGCCTCATCGGCATAGTGCTCTTTTATGCCGTGGCGGGTCCTCCGGCCGCCGAAGATGTAGGAGCAGGTGAAGTAGGGTTCGATGCTGCCGGAAGTGCCGCTTACGGCGAATCCCGCGCCGCAACTGAAAACACCTTCGCCCGGGTAGTCGCGCTTGACCTCGGAGACAACGGTGCCGCCGGATTCCTCGCCCTCTGTTCCATCTTTGCGGTAGCCGGATGGAAAGACGCCGATGAGCCCGAAGATGGCGTTCACGCCATCTTTTCGCTCCTCGGCGACACGGAAGCGCAGGCTGAGCTTCGTATCGTCGAGGCCCTCAGTCCAGGTATTGTATTCGGCCGCCGTAAAGTCAATTTTCGTGTCGCTCGTGGCTTCGGCAATGTAGGGGGTCGAGACCTCGACATCCACGCCAGGGGAGATTCCGAAGCCGAGGCTTAACTGCACCTTCTGCTCTTCGGAAGTCACGTCAGACTCTACGATGGAGAAAATGGTCAGCTTGCTGTTGGTCGAAGTATAGTTATAAGAAAGCTGTGTGAAAAACCGGCCGGGCTTGAGCATGTCGG
>CAYWBA010000021.1:2228-16666 GCA_964455955.1 uncultured Planctomycetota bacterium
ACGAGAATTGCCGCAGCCGTGACGGCGACTGCAAATAACCTCGCAGGTCTCATCTTCCCTCCTCACGTGGAAGTTTGCGGAGCATCCTCAATGTATTATAGCGACGGAGGCATGCTTTTCAATATTTACATTTCCCGGGCGGAAATCGAGGCTGCGTTTTTGCTTGATAGTGCGGGAAGTGCGGGGTATATTGAGCAGTTCAGCGAGCCCAAACCAACCTTACAATCACGGAGGAACGAATGGCTCTCAAGAAAGTCGGCGTGGTCGGCGCGGGAAATATGGGAAGCGGAATCGCACAGAAGGCTGCGCAGGAAGGCCTGAATGTCGTTCTTGTGGATATCAAACAGGAGTTTGTCGAGCGGGGGCTATCAACCATAAAGAAAACTCTCGAGGAAGGCGTGGAGCGCAAGATATTCAGGCCTGAACAGGCCAGCCAAATCCTGGGCCGAATCCACGGCACGGCGAACCTCGAAGACCTGGCCGGCTGCGAGCTTGTTATTGAGGCTGTCTTTGAGGACATGGAGGTCAAGAAGGACCTGTTTGCGAAGCTGGATGCGATATGCAAGCCCGATGCGGTGCTTGCGACAAACACATCCTCTTTTTCAGTTGAAGAGCTTGCACAGGCGACCGGCCGGCCGGATAAGGTCATCGGGCTGCACTTCTTCTACCACCCGGCGAAGAACAGGCTGCTTGAGATTATTCCCGGCGGGAGCTCGTCGGGCGAGTCTGTTGCAGTTGGCTGGGAGTATTCGAGGCGCTCCGCCAAGACGGGGATAGAGGTTGCGGATGCCCCCGGTTTTGCAGTCAACAGGTTTTTCGTGCCGTGGCTCAACGAGTCTGCGCGGCTTCTTGGCGAGGGTGTTGCAGAGGCTGCGACGATTGATGAAGCTGCCAGGGAGGCGTTCGGAATCGGCATGGGGCCGTTTCTTCTTATGAACGTCACCGGCGTGCCGATTGCGTATCACAGCGCTTCCACACTCGGGGCGAAGCTCGGCATGTTCTACGAGCCGGCCGGGGCGCTTAAAGAACAGTTCGACAAAAAAGAGAAATGGGAAATCGGCGGGAAGCCGGATGAGACAAAGTACCAGGCGGTCAAAGACAGGCTGCTCGGGGCTGTATTTTACGTTGCGGCAAGCCTTGTTGCGGAAGGTGTCGCATCAGTCAGTGATACCGACCGGGGTGCCAAGATTGGCCTTCGCTGGCGGCTCGGGCCGTTCGAGATGATGAACAGGATGGGAATTGAGAAAACCCACGAGCTTGTGAAAGCACTCTGCGACAAACACGACCTGCAGGTTCCGGCCAACCTTGCCTCACTCAGGGAGAGCGGCGGGGCGTGGGACATCAGATACGTTGACCTCAGGACTGACGGGCCTGTGGCTTACGTCACAGTAAACCGGCCCGAGGCGATGAACGCGCTGAACCCGACTGTCGCCGCGCAGCTTGCCGAAGTTTTCGACAAGGCCGATGCGAACGCGGATGTAAAGTCTATTGTGCTTGGCGGTGCGGGAGGCAAGGCATTTGTTGCCGGCGCCGACATCGGGTTCTTTGTCAAAAATATAAAGAAGGATACGTTCAAGAACATCTGCGACTTCACCGCCGGCGGGCACGAACTTCTCAAGCGGATAGACAACAGCGAAAAGACTGTGTTTGTGAAACTTGACGGGCTCGCGCTTGGTGGAGGGTTTGAGCTTGCCCTGGCCGCCGACTGCATTGTGGCAGGCGAGAATGCTTCCGTTTCCTTCCCCGAGACCGGCATTGGAATCTACCCGGGCCTTGGCGGGATGGCGCGCGCATCAAGGTACGCAGGCAAAGAACTGGCGAAGTACCTGGTCTTTACAGGGAAGACTATTGACGCGAACACGGCGCACGCTATCGGGCTTGTGGAGTATGTCGTTGCCGCCGCCGAGATTGATGCCAAGGTAGATGAGCTTGCCCGCGAGCCTGAGAAGGCGATAACCAAGGCGAAGAAAGGGAAAGCTGCGCCGGGCGAGCTTCCGCCGGAGTTCGAGAAGATAGAGGAACTCTTCAGCGACGGGCGGATAGGCGTCCTGCTCAGCGGCGAAGGGCTCTCCAGCGACGAAGAGCTTACCAGGAAAATGGCAAAGGCCATCTCGTACAAGGCGCCGGTTGCCATAAAAATGGCCAACGAGATTATGGATGAAGGGGCGGGCATTGCGCTTGATGACGCGCTCGCGCTTGAGCTTTCCAGGCTTGAGCAAATCTTCTCGACCGAAGATGCGCTTGAGGGCCTGAGGAGCGTTGTTGAACGCAGGCGTTCCACCTTCAAAGGGGCATAAGCAGTTTGAGAGAAAAAGCCCGGGAGTTTGTCCGCGACCTCGCGTTGGGCTGCATTTCGTCAGTCTTGCTGTATCTTTCGCACTACCCTGCGAACCTTTCATTTATCGCCTGGGTGGCGCTTGTCCCGTGGTTTGTACTAATATCGCGGCGCTCTCCCGGACGCGCGGCGCTCATCCTCGGCATTTCGGGGTATGTGCATTTCCTGCTTTCAATCTCGTGGATAGGTGTTGTCACCTACTCCGGCCTTTTTACCAGTTGCATTATTCTTGCAGGTTTCGCCGCCCTCTTCGGATGGCTCTACAGTTATGCAACGGGAAGGCTCAGGATTCCCGTTGCGCTGGCAGGGCCTGTCCTGTGGGTTGCAGTTGAGTACGCGCGTTCCAACTTTTTCTTCCTGGCGTTTCCCTGGGTGCTTGCGGGCCACAGCCAGCATGCGGTACTTCCGCTGATTCAAATCGCCGACATTACGGGCGTGTTTGGCGTGAGCTTTATTGTGGCTCTCCTGAACGCGGCGATTGCGCAGGGGCTGCTTTTCTTCATTTTCAAGGCGGGAACTCTCCGGCGCCTTATAGCCGCTGGTGCGGTAGCGGCCGGAGTGCTTGCCCTTACACTTGGCTACGGCTTCTGGCGGCTGGGTGCGCTCAAGTGGGAGGAAGGCCCGGCTATTCTTGTCGTCCAGGGCAACGTACCGCAGGAGCTTAAAGAGGCGAGCTTCAAGGAGATTGAGACCCTCGGGCGCGAGATGAAGCAGGAGCATATCAAGCTTTCGACCGAGGTCTTCCGGCAGCCGGCCCAGCTTGTTGTTTGGCCCGAGACAATGTGGCCAGGCTTTCTGCTCACAGACCCCGAGGGTTTCGCCCAGATAGCAGAGCTTGCGAGGCAGGCGAATGCGCATATTCTGATTGGGACGCAGCGGTACGTCTTTGAGAATGGCCCGAAGCGCCGGAACTCCGCCGTGCTTATTACACCGCGAGGACGGACCGAGGCGCGTGTGTATGACAAGATATTTCTTGTGCCGGTTAGCGAGTATGTGCCGTTGGCGGACGTGCTTGTGTTTATCAAGTTCATTATTTCACAGATGCTTCCGTATGAGGCAGAGCCTCTTACGCACGGCGCTTCAATGGAAGTCTTCGATGCAGCCGGGTCGAAGTTCTCGGTGGTTATCTGCTTTGAGCTTTCACTTGACTGGCTTGTCCGCAAGGCGAGGAACGCGGGCGCGGACTACATAATCAACATCTCCAATGATGGCTGGTTTGCAGGCTCGGCCGAGCTTGACATGGCGGTAGTGCACGGGGTCTTCCGCGCGATTGAGAACCGCATGGGGGTTGTAAGGGCTGTTAACACGGGAATAAGCTGCTTTATTGACCCGGCGGGAAGAGCCACGGTGCTTGAGGTGAAAGGCAAGCGCAAGCAGGTCCCGGGTGTGATACACGGCCGGGTGGGCCTGGCTGGCCAAAAGACTGTCTTTTCCTCAGTTGGCGGCCTGTTCGGCCAGCTTAACCTGCTCCTCGGGGCGGCACTTGCGCTCTACATGTGCATCGGGTTTGTGCAGGCACGATTAGGCCGGGCTGGCAAATTTACCCGAAAAATGTCTTGACATTTAGGTTGTGTTGATTAGGATAGCCTTAGCTACAGAAGCAGTAAGCTTATGCTGGCCTGACTGTTAAGGAGGAGCTTATGAGTATTCTGGCCAAGGTGTTTGTTATTGTCAACCTGATTTTCAGTATCGCCTACCTGAGTGTTTCGGGTACCCTTTACCACCATCGCCAAGACTGGCGCGCAGCGTTTAACGATGTTGTGCGCGACTACCGGGCGCTGAAGCTGGAAGACGATACTGTAATTACCGCCCTTGAGAACAAGCTCAAGGAAACGAACGAAAATGTCACAGCCCTTGAGAATCAGGTGGGCAACCTTCTGAACTCCCTTGAGGATGTCGGCCAGAAGTACCGCAATACTATGACCGACCTGGCAATCGAGACGCAGGAAATGGCTCTGCTCCTTACAGACCACAGCCGGGTTGTCATGATCCTTCAGGAGCGCGAAGGCACGATACGCCAGCTCACACAGGAAAGGGATTACTTCCAAAGGAAGTTCCAGCAAATCAAGGCGCAGAAGAACACTGCGGAAAACCAGGTTGCGCGCCTGACAAGAATGCTTATGGATACACGCAGGGACCTCTCAGACCTGCGTAAAGACTATGTATCCGCCCGCAAGAACCTCAACAACAAGAAGCTTATCCTGCAGAAGCTTCGTGATTTTGGTATACCTGTTGAGAAGATATGTCTTCTGCAGCCGCCCCCGGCGATTGATGCCGAAGTGGTTGCCTACGATGAGCCAACACGCCTCGTGCTCCTATCGGTCGGCCGGCAGGACGAGGTTGAGGAGGGCCACGAGTTTACCATATATCGCGGCCAACGGTTTATCGGGCGGGTGAAGGTCGAGAAGGTTCTCCCCGACCTCTGCGGCGCAAGGGTGATATTCGAAGTCGCCAAGATACAAAAGGGTGACCGTGCGGCCACGAGGCTTCACTAACCACCACTGTTGACTTCAAGGGGCGCAGGCCACAGCAGGCTTGCGCCCTTTTTCTTTGCTCACAAGAGGTGCAGCTTGAAGATGCTGGCACTGAGTTCAAGCCCCCGCAAAGGAGGGAACACTGATTTACTTCTTGACGCCGCGATTGAGAGCGCCGTGTCTGTCGGCGCAGTTGTTGATAAGCTCTACCTGTCCGAGCTCAAGATTACGCCCTGCCGCGGCTGCCTTCGCTGCAACGTACTCGGCAGATGCGTTATTTCTGATGATGACTGGCACAGCTTTGCCGAGAAGTTCGTTTCGGCGGATGCCGTCCTCATCGGGGCGCCTGTGTATTTCTGGGGGGTTCCCGGCGTGCTCAAAGTCCTTCTCGATCGCTTCCGCTCGCTCATTGAAGTTACAATGGGCCGCGAACATATTACCTGCGTACCGCGGGAGTGGAAGCCGAAAGACTTCGGCTTCATCCTTGCGCAGGGCGAGCCCACTGGCGAAGACTTTGTCCCTGCCCTCCGCAGCCTTCATCTCTTCGCGCAGAAGGTGAGCCGTGGCGGGCGCATAGCAGGCGAGGTTGTTGCAAAGGGCCCAGCCTTCAAGGGACAGGTAGCTCTTGGTCCGGAGCGCCTAACAAAACTATTCGAGAAAGCTGGTGTTGAGGCAGATGCCGAGTTTGTCACCCGCGAGCACAGACGCTACCAGGGCTACTTTGAGACTGCGCGCAAGCTGGGGGCGGAGCTGGGGGCGCCACCTCCTGCGAGCGGCGCAGGCAGCAGGTAGCTATTTCCATTCGCTTGCGCACTTTCCCAGAAACAGCGGCTCACCGACAATGCGGACCTTGACCTTGGGCGGCACAGGCATCTCGAAGAGGTAGAACTGCGAGAAGTCATCCTTGTAGGTAAATGATTTCTCGCCGAGAAGTTTTCCCTTTTCGTTCCGCACCTGCACGCGCGGGACAAAGTCCCTGGGGCCCCAGCCGGTGTAACGCTCGCCGAGCCGGCCGTATATCTTGATTGCGTAGGCGCTTATCTTGAGCATCCGGTCCTGTCCGACAGTGTAGGAAAATTCAATAACACCCGGCGCGCCCCACCTGGGCGCGACCGTCTTGCCGGCCTCGACTGCGAACTTCTTGGCCTTCTTTCCACCGCGTATCGCAATCTTGGAGCCGCTTGATGAGGTTATGCTTCCGGCGCTTACGCAGTACTCCCCGGCCGGCACAGGCACCGCCCTTCTCTGCGAGGAGAGCTCGATTGAGAAAACGTATTTGGTGTCGGGGAGCTTTCCAGAGACAACCACGTAGGTAAGCTTGCCGCGGGCACTGAAGCCTTTAGTCATCGAGAGTTTTCCTGTATCAACCCGGTAAGGCCGCAGGCGGAGCATAGAGCCGTCGCCTTCCACAACAATTTCGTAGAACTTGTCTTTTATAGCCACAATGTTTCCAAGCACTACCGCCTTTTTCGAGTTGCCCACAATGATAGCTTCCTTGCCGACCTCGTTGTAGTAACCGCTGGAGTTCTCATCAATAATCGTTATTCTTGTGCCCTGGTAGCGGCCTGAAAGCCAGCCGTAACGCCTGTACTGGAGCTTGTCCTTGCGCCGCCCTATCTCGATGGCGCAGGAACGCTTCTTGCCCTCCGCATAGTAAAGGCTCAGAACCACGACACCGCCATCAGCCCGGAGAGTCCTGTCAGTCTTCCCGTCGGCGTTTGTGTCCACTGCGATAGATTTTCCAGTGTCAACAACGCTGTAGGTGCCTGACCTTCCAACATGCGGATACGGGATTTCGTAGACCTGCTTCCTTGCGGTTGTTTCCATCTTCTGGAAGCTGGGAGAAGGCGTTGCGAACAGGAAGCTCTTGGCAGTCCCGGGTTCAAGCTTAACTTCTTCCCATGCATGTTCGTCTTGGTCTTTGGGCTTCGGTTGGTCCTGAGGCGGGGGTTTCTGCCGGTCAGCGGCGGTTCTCTGTGCCTCCTTCTTGAGCCTTTCTTCCTCTTCTGCGCGCCTTATTCTCTCAGCTTCACGGCGTGCTTGCTCCTGCGCCCTGCGCTGCGCCTCCTTCTGGGAGGCGAGCCGTCTTTGTTTTTCCTGCTCCCTGCGATTGTGATCTTCTTCCTCGCGCCCTTCTGCCCCTGCGAGCTTCTCACGCGCCGTAACAGTTTCCTTTATTTTCTGCTGAACCTGCACGTATGCAGGCGTATCGCTGTATTTCGCCGGGAAAGAGCGCAGGAGCTCGAGCGCTTTGTCATAGTCCTGTGCGCGTGTCTGAGACACCGCCTCTGACAGAAGCCGGTGGTAGTGGGTCCGGGCTTCCTTGTAAAAGAGGGCCTTTTTCCGCAGGGAGGGAATTTCTTCTTTCCAGTAACGGGTGTTGCGGAACTGCTGGGGAAACTGGTCAAGCGCCGCAATCGCGAGGTCGAAGTCGCTGCTCGAAACATGCTTGTCATAAAGTTCAACCGCGTTGTCAAATGCGCCTTTTGCCTGGCTTTCGAGCAGTTTGCGGGCCTCACGGAGCCTTTCTTTGACCAGGCTTGACCACGCCGTGCCGATTGCGATATTATCCACATTCTGCAGGATAAAGAGCGCCTTGCGGGCTTGCTGAGGTGAAGACAGCTCAGTTTCCGCCTCGGCAAGCATGGACTTTATCTTTATCTCTTCCTGTATACCGGGGTCCTTCCCGGGAAGCTTCGCCTCTGCTGGGAAAAGCATGAAAGTCAGGAGGATTACGGCAGCGGCCACTTCCGCAATCAGCGTGTATATCAGCCACGCCGGAGTTCGCGGGCCTAACTTTGTGAGGCCCTTTTCGAAAACCACCCCTGTTGTCTTCATCCTTTGCCCGCGCTGGGCGCTGCGCACCTTCTGAATTATGCGGCCCACGCATATCGCGCAGTAGCAGTTTTCGCCATCGAAGAAAGCGCCCCCGTCCTCGAACTCCTGCCTGGTGACGGCTGCGCCGCAGGAATCGCACGTCTGGAAAACTTCCGCCATTTGAAGCCCTGCCTTACCTGTTCAGTGGCTCTTCGTATTCTTTCAGCTTCTCGGCTGAATACTCATCCGCCTTGTTGCCGATGACCTCACACAGCTTGCGTCCGAAATGCTTGCCTGACTTCAGCAGGAGAATATATCGCTTGCCGACGGCGAAATGCAAGTCTTCGCTATCGAGAACATCGATGTGGGTACGCGACTTGTCGCCTTTGAGGGTCTTTTCAACCTCGAACACCCAGTAGTCGAACTCCCCGCGCTCCTCTTTGACAATCGCCTTTCCCACTATGACAAAATCAGATGCGGCAAGCCTCCTGGCCAGAGGCGCCGGCTTGGGCGGGTGAAGAATCCCGTCAAGCTTTTTGAGAGTTTTCTCATCCGCGGGAACCACCGGGCTTCTTACAGGATACCCCTGCTCTTCGCGCTTGCCTAAGAACAGAATCCACTTTCCTTCTTTTACACTTTGTTCGCCAGAGATAACGATTTCCTTCTCTTCAAGTTTGCCTTTGAGAAGTTTCTCGACAACGAAGTGCACCTTTGAGACGTCTTCAGATTCTTCGTTTTCTTGTTTCTCTTCAGGTTTCTTAAAGCTTCCCGTTACGATAAGTTCGCTTGCTGCGACGGCTGCGGCAATAAGCTTGGACAGCGGGTCCTTCACATGGAAGTTGACAAGTGAGGCAGATATATTTACCATGGGTGTTAACAGGAGTTGCTTTACCACACCTACGCCTGGTGCGAACCACATGGTTATGGTTATTCGCATTGCCTGCCCGCCGGGCCCCGGGCCGGGCACCACGAAGCGGGAAACAACGGGCACAGCCCCGCTGAACTTGCCTGCAGGTGTTTCGACAGTTTCTACCGCAGCTACAGTATGGCGTACAATTACTTTTTCATTCCGGTTCATTGGATTCGTCACTGTGCTGGTCCATTCGTCTCCCTTTTTCGGCGGCAGCTTGACAATTTTGAGCTTGACTCGCTCTTTCTTACTGCTCTGGATAATGAAACCATCTTTAACAATGATTTCATCCGCCGGAAACAATATTTTGGGCATCTCATCGGGAACACGGATGCGACAGCCGGTTTTCGTGGTCTTGACAATTTCCATACGCTGGTTTGGTATTTCTGGTGTTTCTGTCTCATCCTCGGGTAGCTCGACTTCTATTTTGTATTCCCACCAGTTGCCTTTGTCCATGGGGAAGTACTTTTGCGCTTCGAGCATCATTTCAGGGGGAAGTGCAGCTTCCTCTTTCTGCTGCCCTTCTTTTTTAGGCTTATCCTGCGCTTGCAGTAATGGGAGTGCGAGCAAAATCAGAAATGCCGCAACGAGGCAGGTGATGGCGGTTTTCATCTTACGTTCTCTTTCAAGTGGAAAAGTTGCACATAATATTATAACCTGAGCAAAGCTCAGATGCAAGTATGTAATTGAGATAAGGGCGTTACCATAACTGTCATTAGGTGACAAGGGATACGATTACGGTTCAGACAAATCGGTGGGAGTATAACTATATGTAGTGTAAGTAGTTAGACTCATGCGGCGGCTGTTTTGGCAAAAACTTGGCAGAAAAGTTGGAAAAAACTTGACGCCCGATGACGGCGTGTTATAGTTGCGTCCTTCGGGCTTCGGGTGGAAGTCTGAAGAGTAGTTGGCGTCTGGTCTTAGGACTGACTGCAGCCCCGGAATCGGGTATGCGGCAACTTGAGAGATTCTCTAATGGATCCTACAGCAGAGCCGCTGCTGGAAGAAAACAAGTTTTTTTGTTTTCAGTGCGGTAAGTGTACTTCAGTCTGCCCCGTCGCCTCACTGAATGAGGATTTTAACCCGAGGCTGATTGTTCTGACAGCTCTCTTCGGCGACAGAGCTTCTCTCGCCACGCAGGACTCCCCTATCTGGCAATGCACAACCTGCTACAACTGCCATGAATGCTGCCCCCAGGACGTAAGCCCCATCGATGTTATTTACAACATCAAGAACCTTGCAGCCCGGGCAGGCAAGGCCCCCCCCGCTTGCGAAGATGTGGCGCAGGCGATCGCGTCAACAGGCTTTGCCACACAGGTAGGTGGGCCGGTCAATTCGAGGCGTTCACGGCTGGGGCTTCCCGAGATTGAGGAAGTCGGCACCGAGGAACTTGCTGCGTTGCTCAAATAGCAGCAGGGTGGGCTATTACAATCTGGTGAGGCGCAAATGAGCAATAATGGCAGTGACATCACCTTGTTTGCAGGCTGCCTGATACCGGCGAAGTATCCGCAGGTCGAGCTTGCGACAGGTTTTATCCTTGATAAACTCGGTATTTCCGCCAAGAAGGTCAATGGCTTTTCATGCTGCCCTGACCCTATCTTTTTCAGGGCGAAGGATAACTACAAGTGGCTCACGCTCGCCGCGCGCAACTTGTGCCTGGCCCGGGAGGCGGATGCTGACATTGTCGCGCTTTGCAGCGGCTGCAACTCCACACTGCGGGATGCTGCCCACATACTAACAGGCAACCACGAGCTTCTCCGGGCCATCAACAAAAAGCTTTCAAAAATAAAGAAGATCTACGATGGTAAGACCAGGGTCAAGCACTTTATCACGTATATGCGCGATGATGTGGGGCTTGAGCGCATAGAGGCGTCTGTAGAGAACAAGTTTTCAGGGGTCAAAGCAGCGCCGTTTTACGGGTGCCATCTCCTTAAGCCCAGCGAGGTGATGCAGTTTGAAGAAAGCATTCGCTTTCCACGCAGCCTTGACCCGCTTATTGAAGCGACAGGCGTTGAAGTTGTTCACTACCCGGCAGAGAGTGCATGCTGCGGAAAAGGCTCGGTTGATGATGACATAAGTCTTACCATGGCCAAGAACGTTCTTGTTTCAGCCAAAGAGTCGGGCGCCGACTTTATCTGCGTTGTTTGCCCGTACTGCTTCGCCGCGCTGGAGCTTGGCCAGCTCGCCCTTAAACGGAAGGAAAGGCTTGAAATCAATCTGCCGGTCGTATTTTACGCACAGATTCTGGCGCTGTCGCAGGGTGCGACACCTGCGGAAGTGGGATTGCAGCTTCACAAGATAAAGGCTGAAGCAATTGCCGGCAAGCTTGCAGCAGCGGCGAAATAAGATTCTGAAAGGTTACGCGACAGCCTGGTTCCCGGAGGTCTTACTTTGGCACCGCAAAAAGAAGATGAGGAAGTGAGAGTCGGCGTCTTTGTTTGCCACTGCGGGCTGAATATCGGCTCGGTAGTTGACTGCCCCGCTGTAGCCGAGTTTGCCCGCGGGCTTGAAGGCGTTGTGTTTGCGGTAGACAGCAAGTACACCTGCGCCGAGCCGGGCCAGCAGGAGATAAAGAACTCGATTGCGGAACACAACCTTAACCGCGTTGTTGTCGCCTCCTGCTCGCCCAGGATGCATGAGTCCACCTTCAGGGCGGCGGTGGCCGAGGCAGGCCTTAACCCTTACCTGCTTGAGATGGCGAACTTGCGCGAGCACTGCTCGTGGGTCCACGCAGGCAAGAAAAAGCAGGCGACCGGGAAAGCGAAAGACCTGGTGGCAATGGCTGTTGGCCGCGCCCGGCTCCTTGAGCCTCAGGAAGAAGCCGAGGTAAAGGTGCTGCAGAAAGCTCTTGTTATAGGCGGCGGTATTGCAGGCATTCAGGCCTCACTTGACCTTGCGGATGCGGGTTATACGGTCTACCTTGTGGAGAAGTCCCCCTCCATCGGGGGCATGATGGCCCGGCTTGACAAGACCTACCCCACGATGGACTGCTCAATATGAATTCTGGGCCCGAAGATGGCTGATGCCGGTCGGCATCCCAACATTGAACTCTTGACTCTCTCTGAAGTCACGGATGTAAAAGGTTTTATAGGCAACTACCAGGTCAAAATCCACAAGCGGGCACGGTTCGTGGATGAGAAAGAGTGCACAGCGTGCAACGAGTGTATTGATGTCTGTCCTGTTATCCTGCCAGACGAGTTCAACCTCGGATTCTCAACGAGAAGAGCCATCTACCAGCCATTTCCACAAGCAGTGCCGAGCGCGTTTGTTGTAAATGTCGAAGAGTGCCTTGGCAACAACCCCATCGCATGTGGCAGGTGCATAGAAGCGTGTGAGAAAAAGTGCATTGACTTCGACATGGCGGACGAAGACATCGAGATTAATGTCGGCACAGTCATCGTCGCCACCGGTATGGATGTCTTCGACCCCACGCCGATTGAGGAATACGGCTACGGGCGATTCCGGAACGTAATTACAAGCCTTGAGTTTGAGCGGCTTATTTGCTCATTCGGCCCGACAGAGGGCCAGTTTATCCGGCCTTCGGACCGGAAGATACCCAAGACAGTAGCGTTTATTCAGTGCGTCGGCTCGCGCACCGAAAAGAAGGGGCACAGATACTGCTCAAATATCTGCTGCATGAATACGGTCAAGGACACCCTGCTGATTAAGGACCACTGGCCGGAAGTTGACTGCAAAGTCTTCTACATAGATATTCGCGCCTTCGGCAAAGGGTTTGAAGAACTCTACAGGCGAAGCCGCGGCGTGGGCGTCGAGTACATCCGCGGCATCCCGGGCTTTATTGAAGAAAACCCCAAGACAAATAGCTTACACCTTACGGTCGAGAACGTCCAGTCAGGCCACATCGAGAAACACGACGCCGAGATGGTGGTGCTTGCAGTGGGTGTTGAGCCGCAGCGCGACAGCGATACAATTAAAAACCTCCTCTCGCTCTCACGCTCACCCGACGGGTTCTTCCTTGAGGCGCACCCGAAGCTTATGCCTGTGGATGCTCCAACCAAAGGCGTTTTCTTCGCAGGGTGCGCTGAGAGCCCCAAGGATGTTAAAGACTCTGTCACCCAGGCGAGCGCGGCTGCGGCTAGGGCCAACCGCCTCATGGCGAGAGGCACTATCCGCATAGAGGCGATTACTTCTATGGTAGATGAAAGCTTGTGCCGCTCCTGCGGCATTTGCGAGAAGGTATGCCCCTACCATGCGATATATGTGGATAAAGAGAACAAGAAACCTGCCGTGATTGCGGAAGCGGCCTGCGCCGGCTGCGGTACATGCGCTGCGGAGTGCCCGTTCGGCGCAATAACCATGCGCCACTTCACAGACGAGCAGATAATAGCGCAGATAGACCCCATGTTTGCAGACAAGCCGCAGGAGAAGATAGTCGTCTTCGCCTGCAACTGGTGCTCCTACGCCGGCGGTGACATGGCGGGGATTGCACGCCTTCAGTATCCGCCGAACGTCCGGCTTATTCGCACCATGTGCTCAGGCCGCGTGGACACGAAGTTTATCGAACATGCGTTTGAGAAGGGCGCGCCGATAGTCCTTGTCTCAGGCTGCCACTTTGCAGATTGCCATTATATGGGCGCGAACCTCTGGACCCAGAAGCGGGTGGAAAAGATGTGGGACAAGCTCGAGAAGATGGGCATTCGTCCCGAGAGGTTGCAGCTTGAATGGATTTCCGCCGCCGAGGGCCAGAAGTTCGCAAGGGTTATGACAGAGGTTGAGAAGCTGCGCAAGACAGTCACTTCCGAGGAGATAAAAAAGACCATACAAGCCTTCGCGGAAAGCAAGAAGAAGCCGAAGAAACGGCAGAAGGCGACGACGACCGCTTAGGAGAAAGTTATGCTTCAGCCGGCGAAATTCAAGTGTCTCAGGTGCGGCCGCGAGTATGAGGGGTATTTCGACCCCGACGCAGAGCCGCAGGAGAGGTCATGCCACAAGTGTGGCTCAAACAGTGTGCGGCGCCTGAGGGAAAAGTCAAAACGGGAAGCGCAGGAAAGCCCGGATTCCGGGGCGGAGGCAGAAAGTGAATAAGCTGTGGCGCAGGCCCCTCGATGCTGACAAGGTCAAGCAGGTCAGGGGCGTGGTCCATATCATCTCCGACAGGTGCAAAGGCTGCGGGTTCTGTATCGAGTATTGCCCCCGGGAGGTGCTGGGCGAGTCTGTTGTATTTAACGCCAAGGGCTACCATCCGCCTGAAGTAGTTAAGCCTGACGCTTGTGTCAACTGCGGGCTTTGCGAGCTTATTTGCCCTGAATTTGCGATATTCTCAGTCCTGGAGGAAGAGGCAGCCAATAAGTAACATTAAGGAGTTTCTGGCGTGGCGATTAAGGAAGCTGTACGGACCGGCGAGCATTTCTGGCAGGGGGATATAGCATGTGCTGAGGGTGCGCTGGCGGCTGGCTGCCGCTTCTTCGCCGGCTACCCTATCACGCCGGCAAGCGAGATTGCGGAGCAGATGAGCCGGCGGCTCCCGCCGATTAACGGTGTAGTTGTGCAGATGGAGGACGAGATAGCCTCCATGGCTGCGATACTGGGCGCTTCGTGGGGCGGTGCAAAGTCCATGACTGCAACAAGCGGGCCCGGCATAAGCCTTATGCTTGAAAACGTAGGCCTGGGCATGATGATGGAAGCGCCCTGCGTGCTCATAAACGTCATGCGCGGCGGGCCCTCCACAGGCCTTCCCACCGACTGGGGACAGGCGGATATCATGCAGGCCAAGTGGGGCTCGCACGGCGACTACGGCTGCATTGCAGTCTGCCCCGACAGCCCCCAGGAGTGCTTCGACCTCATGATTGAAGCCTTCAACTTCTCCGAAACCTACCGCATGCCTGTCTTTATGCTCACAGATGCTGCTGTAGGGCATATGACTGAAAAAGTTGTTGTGCCT